>NZ_CAXBLF010000002.1:0-184824 GCF_963976535.1 uncultured Algibacter sp.
TACCATACTCTACATTAAACCAAAAATTTTCAAGCATAATAATTAAGATTTAGGGAGTCCAAATATACAATTATTGAGACGCTTTTGAAATAGTATTATATTTTTTACCTAGCTGAAAAAGCATTTCTTCAGTAATATCTTCTAATGAAAACGTATGCTTCCATTTCCAGTCTGCTCTCGCATAAGAATCGTTAATACTTTTTGGCCAAGTATTGGCAATATCTTGTCTGAAATCTGGTTTGTAAGTGATCTTAAACTCTGGGATATGCTTTTTTATAGATGCCGCCACTTCTTGAGGTGTGAAACTTATAGCCGCTAAATTATAAGACGACCTGATTTTTACGTTTTTAGCCTTAGCTGTCATAATATCTACGGTGGCTTTTATGGCATCGTCCATAAACATCATTGGGAGTTCGGTATTTTCTATTAAAAAGCACTCATAAGATTTTGTCTTAACAGCTTCGTGATATATTTCAACTGCATAATCAGTGGTACCACCACCTGGTGGTGTTTTCCAACTTATAATACCTGGGTAACGAATACTTCGAACATCTACATTGTATTTATTATGATAATACTCGCACCATCGCTCGCCCACTTGTTTAGTAATACCATAAACGGTTGAAGGTTCCATGATCGTATATTGTGGCGTATATTCTGTTGGTGTTGTAGACCCGTAAACTGCAATACTTGATGGCCAAAATACTTTTTTTATAAATTTATCTCGTGCTAAATTCAATACATTAAATAAAGATGTCATGTTTAAATCCCAAGCTTTCATTGGGAACTTTTCGCCGGTTGCACTTAACATGGCCGCCATTAAATAAACAGTATCTATTTGGTGCTTTTCAACGCAAGTTTTCACACTAACATAGTCTTGAGCATCTACAATCTCAAAAATGCCTGTATTAACAATATCTAAATTGTTATAACTAATATCGCTTGCAACTACATTCTCATTACCATATAGGCTTCGAAGCTTATATGTTAATTCTGAACCAATTTGCCCGCAAGCGCCAATGATTAATATTTTTGAGCTCATTAAATTGCTTTATTATAAAGATAATTCAAAAATAATAAGATTTTATTGATAATAATGTATTTTTAAAATGAAATATTCTCATTTTGATTTTTATTTAGTCGATTAAAAAATACTATACCAAATGAAATTCAAAATGATTGATAATAAATTTGAATTATATTTTCTTTAAATAAAATAGAAAATATAAGCATAGCCCTCGTTAAGGTTCTATTTTATATTGAAATATAAGGGAAATAGAAACGAATTTAATCAGTTCTTTTGACGTTCATTTGGTATTACACCATATATTTGTAACGTATCATTTTAAATGAAGCACAATGCGTATTAAAACCCTAGTGATTTTAAGTTTTCTAGTTTTATTTTCAGCTTGTAAAAAAAGTCAAGACCATTCAACAGAAGACCAAATTGAACAAAATAAAAGTCAAGAAATATCGGAACAAGATATTGCTAAACTTAAATATATTGAATACGCCTTGGACACAACAACTGAAGCTGTAATTCAAGACTGGGCCGAATATACGCAAATTGAAGATGTAGTTGCCAATATTAAAAAGGGTGATTTAACTTTTTTTAATGATAACGAAAAGGCCATTAAGTTAGTATTAAAAGAACTTAAGCAAAATGTTCCTGAATCTCTTAATTCATCTTCAATAAATGCCAGAATCTTAGTTTTAGAAACTAAGATTTTAAAACTCGAAAGTTTAGCAAACTTATCTACAACCACTAAAGAGGAACTACTGGAGACTATAAAAGAGTTTTTTGTATCCTTCTACACCCTAAGTTTTCAAATGAACAAAAAAATAGAGTTTGACAATCGGTCTATTGAAAAACCATAATCCGTAAAATAACAGCAAAATAAAAAAGTAGCTGTCTGAAAAGTTTTTCCAGTTGTCAGCTTGAGCATTAACGAGGTCAAAATATATTTTGAACGAAGGTAGCTTACGAAGTAAGTCGAAAACATTCTAATCTTGATTTTCAATGCATTTCGACTGCGCTCAATGTGACAATTTACTCCAAAATTGACTTTTCAGACAGCCTCTTTTTTGTTTAAAACTATTTACCCAATTAATTTTTCGGTTGAGTTGCTTGTTGTAACGCTTGCTTCTGTCTTAATAATTCGTTTTTAGAAATATTAATTAAATTAAAATTAGGCGCTTCTTTTAAAGCTGCATCTAAAATATCAACAGCAGCATCAATATTCACTTTTTTGTCTTTACTATAAGTAGATATCGCATTTAAATACATAAACGCTGCATTTAGAGGCACTTCATAAGGTGTTTGTGTTTCATAGTATGCCTTTTTCATATCTGGTTTAGAATTTGCTAAACCAAAAGCAATATGTTTATCTGCTTCAGCAAGTTTTTTAGTTTGTATATAAAGTTCTGCCAACTCATAAGCCACTAATGGGTTTTGCTCTCTTTTAAATAGTTCTTCAAAATGCCCGATAGCTAATTCTCCTTGTTTAACGGCTTTTAAAGACACCGCTTTAATCTCTACTGCAATATCAGAATCTGAAGCATTCTGTTTTATACCAATGGTATTAAGCGCTTGCATATATTGATTTTCGCTCATATATATATAAGCTAAGGTATCTTTTCTTGCTTGCGATGGCGACAATACATTTAAATGTGTCATGGCATTAATAATACCGTGTGTATCACCTTGAGTTTTCATTTGCATGTAATAAGCCTCGTAATGTTTTAATAATTCTGAGTTAGTTTGTGCACTCGCCATAAAACTAATTGTCAATAAAACCACTCCAAATAATTTTTTCATTTTAATCTAATTTAATTTCAGTGGCTAAAACTAAAAAAAATAAACATTTAAACTCTTAAAGAATGCTAATTATTTATAATAATTGTTTAGCAAATTAGCTTTTATCTGGTTTTGTAAAAATAAAACCCTTCCCTTTTTGCAGTTTTATACTATGCTTTTTTAGGAATTCTGAAAAAAAATGAGTATATTTAAGATTACTAAAAAACTAAATATTATTATGGGAATAAAGAGTTTTCAAGGAGCAAGAAGGCAGCAGTCGGGAACTGCTGATACAACGTCGCTAACGGTGAGTGATTACATGACCACTGATTTGATAACATTTACACGTGACCAATCCATTGAAGTTGTGATGCAATCTTTGATTAAAAACAGAATTTCTGGTGGACCAGTTGTTAATGAGAAAAATGAGCTTATCGGAATTATTTCTGAAGGTGATTGTATAAAACAAATAAGTGAAAGTAGATACTACAACATGCCAATGCAAGATCAAACTATTGAAAAGCACATGGTGAGTAATGTTGAAACCATTGATGGTAATATGAATATTTTTGATGCCGCTACAAAGTTTCTAGAGGCTAAACGCCGAAGATTTCCTATTGTTGAAAATGGCAAATTGGTAGGGCAAATAAGCCAAAAAGATGTGCTTAAAGCCGCTATGCAGTTAAAAGGACAAAATTGGAAATAAAAAAACTCTTGAAACTGACTATTCCCGGGGTATATACAAGTATCTTTTTCCAGTTTCATTCTGGGCTTAAAGACAAAAACCGTCCCGAAAGCTTTCGGGATTGTATTTTACCTCACCTAGGACTGCCAAAAAAAATATAATTCTGACCTCTCCAAGGGAGAGGTGAACAGGAATCCCCACCCAAGGATTGGAGCGTTTTTAGGTTAAAGTTTTTCCTCCACTCGTAACATAGCTTTCGGTTCATCTGTAACCAGAAGCTTTTCTTTTTTTGTACCTATTACGGTTAGTATTTTTGAATAGGAATAACCCTCAATGGGTTCTTTCAATATTTTCCATTGTGCTATTCCTTTAACAGCAATAGCTTCGTTTAATTCAATAATGCCTTCGGTATATCTTATAGTTTTATTTATTCCTAATAATCCCGTGCTCTTTTTGTTGTGGTATTTTAAATACCCTTCTAATTTTTCTGGAGCGTCATTTCTAAATCCTGATTTTTCTTTATAATCTTTCACCAAGTAAAAACGTTTCATTGATTTTTGAAGCGACGACATTTTTATAATAGCCATTTCAGAATTACTTTCAATAAAAAAGTCCTGATGCTTTTCATCATTAATAATTCGTCTCCAGCTTTTATCGCCTTTTACCTCAACAATGACATGATAATACACGCATTTTCGACCACTAAGCGGCGCCTCCAAAGGTTCGTTTACATGTTTTGCTTTTCCAATAATTTTGGCATACTCATTTTCTTGAATTCTATTAATTGGTTTTTTTCTGCTTTTTTTAAACTCGCGGAGCATGATTTTTTTATTGCTATAGTAGTAAGCTATACCACCAATTATGGCTACTGCTGAAAACATTAAAATTGGAATAGCAAAATTTGAGTTTTCTTTAAAAAATAATAGAATGTCTTCCATAAAACTTTAGCTTTCACGTTTTACAAGTGCATAATAATCGCCCTCTAAAGGTAAATACCCTTGATCGTAAACAAAATAATAAATGGTTCCTACTTTGGTTGTGTAAATACTTGTAAAATAATTAAAATCGAAACCAGCCTCAATAAGTTTTGCTCTTGAAGTTCTTGTTTTTTTATCCGGATTTAATCTTTCTAAAATTCTATAGTTTTTACGAAGTCTATTGTTGGTGTTTCGGATTAAGTTTTTACTATCCTTGTTCACTTTATTGTTGTAGGCATTTCTGCAACCATCACTACAGAATTTTTTATCGATTCTACCAACAATTTTGTCGCCACATTCTAAACATTCTTTTTGCATTTATTTAGTATTTAAATATTTGGTATTTCTATTTAATTTATAAATGCCCATTATGGGCTTTCAATTTTATACCAACGTAGTTTTAGTTTTTCTTCTTCAAAATAAAAATCTTCAACATAGTGTAATCCAATTTTTAAAAGCGCATTGTGGGACGCTTGATTTCCAATTTCAGTAGTTGCATAAAGCTCTGGTAATTTTAAAACATTAAATGCATAATTTACTGCTGCTTTTCCAGATTCAGTAGCAAAACCTTTGCCCCAATACCGTTTTATTAGTCGGTAACCAACATCATAATATCTGGTAAAACCATTCATGTTATACTCTGTGTTTAATTTTAACCCTGACCAGCCGACAAATTCACCTGAAGATTTTTCAATTACCGCCCAACGTCCAATTCCTCTTTCTTTATATTGTTTTAAAGCACTAGCAATTATTCTTTGAGATTCTTCTTTTGTTTTAACAGGTTTGTTTCCTAAATATCTGTGAACTTCAGGGTCGGAGTCTAACTCAAACATACCATCTAAATCTGATTCTCTAAATTCTCTTAAAATTAATCGTTCTGTTTCTATGTTGAATGTCATATTAAATCAATCAATTTTACCTATTGATTCACCTATAAAATGCACACAAATAGGTAGCATACCTATCCATTCTGCCCAAAATAAAGAATACCAATTAAAAACATAATAGCCTGCTATTCCAACCAACAAAAATACGCCTGCAATTATTTTAAATAAACGTTGTTTTTTTGAACTAAAATATATCATTACAAACACACTACCTGCAAAAAAGATTATAGCAAAAATTAAATGTATGGTTTCAAATTGTAAATGAGGGGTTAGCACAATACCCGCTAAAGTAATACCTAAAATAATATTGTACCATTTTGTTTTCCAAGCGGTACCATTGTAAATAAACATAGACGCTGCAAGTGTCATTAAAAACACAAACCACTCACTTTTACTGGAGTATGCATAATTACTAATACTAATCCGAATTGAGCCATCTAGCCAAATTAAAATTGCAGGAGTAAAACCTATTAAAATTGATAATAGAATTTCTAAAGTCATCAACCTTTTTCGTAATTCATTAATTGGTACAACAATAGTCTTCGTTATACTTTTTAGCTTTTCTTTTAATTGCTGCATTTGCATAATAGAGCCTAATTAATATTTATAAATTTAAGAAAAAAACTAATTCAGTTATAGAACTCGTTTAAACTTTTTCAATTTGCTAAAAAATTGTCCTTTTGCACTCATTTTTGTCTTTTTCTCGTTCCGTAACGATGCTATGCAACTCTAAAAAGCCTTCAAATGATTGCTAAAATGTTTAATTTTCGCTTAAATCCAAAAAGTTTAAACGAGTTCATAATTAAAGAAGTCGTGCTTTTAAACACGGTATAACATTTTTTATATAAAGTGTACGACATATTAAACATGAATATAGAATATGACTCAGTTTTGTGAAGCAAAAAAGCAAAAAAAAAGCGGGACTAGCCCGCTTAAAATTCTAAATATGAAACTAAAAATTATTTAAATCGTCTTTTTAAATTCCAAGTGATTGCACTTGAATTGCTAAATGCTTTTGTTTTAATTCCAACTTTACTTTCTATTACTATTCTATTGTTTTTCATTATCCTAATTTTTTATCTAAATTTTAAGAGCCGGCAAAAGTAGCACATTTTCTATCAATAGAGGTGTTTATTTCATGATACTTTATAAAGTAATTTACGGCCTCTTTATACGGGAACTATATATCACTTTACACTGATATTTTGAATAAAATTAAGTCTATTTTTTTGTTAGGATTAGCAATATGGAGTTTATTAATAGGGTGTTCTTCTTATAGGAACACACAAAACGAAATTCAACATAAAAAAGTAATTCAAGAAAAAGACAAAAACGGATACCCTATATATAATATAGAGGATGCTATAAAAATATGGTTGCCTTCTGATGAAGTAGTTATTGATTCAACAATTGTAAAGCTGTTAAAATATTTTCAGCAGGATTAGCCCCTGCAAAACCATAGTAGTTATAAGCAAGTGTTTCTAAAATGAATGAAATAGTCTTATTTGTAGTAGGGTCAATTGTTGTATCTTTTTTGTTTAAATCTTTATTTACATCAATATGTTTTTGTAAATTATCAACAAAAGGGTTCATATTTCTAAATACTATACCTACAACAATATCATCATCATAGTTATCGCCTAATCTAATTAAAGGTGCGCCCGAGTTTCCTTTACCTGACGAAATATCAGCCCATGATGTATTATATCTAATATTATAATATTTACCATCGGTTTTTCTTAATTTATTAATGTCATCTAATTTAGAAGATAATATCCCTTTAGATACTACTATTGCCTTTTCTATAAGAGGAAAACCAGCAGTATAAACCTCATCCCCTACATTTATTTCTTTCCATTTTCCAATTTTCAAATAGTCGTAGTCTTTATTGGTGTTTTCTTTTGGCTTTAAAAGAATGTAATCATATACTATACCTGTTATTCTTTCTATTTCGTTTTTCATAAAAGCATCAACTATAAGCATATCAATCACTTTGCCGTTACTGAAATGAGCTTTAATACTTCTTGTTGAATCAACCAAATTTGTTTCTTTATTGTAATAGTATCCGCGCCTTATTAAATGTTCACAGGTCACTATAATTCCACTTTTAGAAACCACAAAACCAGTTCCGCTGTTTGGGAGTGAATCAATTGTAATTTTAACAACCGTATTATTTAATTTATTAATCCTTTCTTTGCCTAAAGATTGTGAAACGGCTAAAGAAGGAATAATAAAGAGTAAAAGAAGTAATGCTTTTTTCATAAGGGATTTAATAAATTAATAATTAGAACTTTATTACACCAAATACTTGTTTATTGTGTAAATAACTACTATATTTGTTATAACAAAACACCAATACGATGTTTAACAAAGAAGTAAAATCAATAATAGACTTAATTAACGCGTTCCCAACAGAACAGTCTTGCATAGACCATTTAGAGTTATTGCGTTGGAATGGTAACGTTGTAAGTCCTTTTGATACTACTTCTAAAGTTTATAACTGTAAAGGAAATAAATATAAATGTAAAAACACAGGAAAATACTTCAATGTTAAAACCAATACTATTTTTGATAATACTAAAATGGAATTACAAAAGTGGTTTATGGCTATTTGGTTAGTTACTTCACATAAAAAAGGAATTTCATCTTTACAATTAGGTCGTGATTTGGGAATAACTCAAAAATCTGCTTGGTTCATGTTACAACGTATTAGAAACTGTTTCGGCTTAGATAATGACGACCAATTAAGCGGTGAAGTTGAAATTGACGAAACCTATGTAGGTGGAAAAAGGGCTAACAGACCTGCGAGAATTAGAAAAGACCAAACCGAAGAAGTAAAAGAGCATTACAAGAAATCTGCCGTTTTAGGAATGGTAGAACGCAATGGAGATGTAAGAGCGAAACACGTAAAAGACACTACTCAAAAGAGTTTAATACCTCCAATAATGAATAATATTAGCTTTGGTTCAACAATATATTCAGATGAATTAAAAGCCTATAACATTTTAGATAGAGTTTACGACCATAAAGCAGTAGCGCATAGCAGAGGTGAATACGTAAGGGGTAGAGTTTCTACGAACTCAATAGAGAGTTTTTGGGCGTTGTTAAAACGTGGCATTTATGGAATTTATCATTTCACATCTAAAAAACATTTACAGTTTTATGTTGATGAATTTGTGTTTAGATACAATACTAGAAAATCTAGTGAAAATGATAGATTTAATTTACTTTTGAATAATATAGAGAATAGAATAACTTATAAAGAATTGATTAAATGAGTGAAATGGAAAACGTATCGAACTTTTTATTTTACGCTTCGGAAAGCGGAAATGTAAATGTTCAAGTAATCCTAGATGAAGAAACAGTTTGGATGAATGAAAAAGGTATTGCAGAGGTTTTTAACACTTCAAGGCAGAATATCAATTATCATATTAACAATATTTTTCTAGATGGTGAACTTGCTAAAAGTTCCGTGTGCAAAGAAATCTTGCACACGAGAAAACTAGGCAACAATACAATTCAGCAAAGTACAACTTACTTTAATTTAGACGCTATTATATCTATTGGTTATAGAGTTAATTCGTTTGAAGCTACACAATTTAGAATCTGGGCAACAAATATTTTAAAAGAATATTTAGTTAAAGGATTCGCTTTAGATGACGACAGATTAAAACAAGGAAAAAATTTATTTGACAAAGATTACTTTGATGAATTAATTGAACGTATAAGAGAAATACGGGCTTCTGAAAGACGTTTTTATCAAAAAATAACAGATATATATGCAACTGCTATTGATTATAACTCTAAAGCCCCGATAACTCAAACTTTTTTCGCAACGGTGCAAAATAAGCTAGAGTTCGCAATCACTAAACACACCGCATCCGAAATTATAAAATTAAGAGCAAGTTCTAAAAAACCTCACATGGGTTTAACGAGTTGGAAAAACGAAAAAAAAGGAGGTAAAATACAAAAGTCAGATGTTGGAGTTGCAAAAAATTATTTATCGCAAGAAGAAATATCTGAATTGAATAGAATTGTTACTATGTATCTTGATTATGCTGAAAACCAAGCAGGTAAAGGCAGGTTAATGGAAATGAAAGATTGGATTGATAGACTAGATGCTTTTCTTATATTTAATGAATATGATATTTTAAAAGACGCGGGTAAGATTAGAGCAAATGTAGCAAAGAAATTTGCCGAAAAAGAATATGAGAAGTTTAGACCTATTCAAGATAAAGAGTTCAAATCTGATTTTGATAAAATGATAGAAGGAGTAAAAAAAGGGGAACTACCAAAAGAAAAAAAAATTGAAATTCAAGAACCTTTATCAGACTTCAACCAAAAACTAAAACAAGGACTGAACTATGACCCTAAAGAAGAACGTTCTTCTGGTTTAAGTTTAAGTAGTATTAAAAAACGTAAAGATCATAAAAACAAAAAGTAACTATTAATGTTAGTTAGAATTAATAGTCAACTTTGTCACGCTCATTGAAAAGTAAGAACCTAATTTGACTTAATTGTCAGCAAGAAGCTTAATCTTGGATGCTACTGAATTAGCGGTGGTCGATAGATGGATTGGATAACTTACATACTTCAAAAACAGCACAATTTCTAGGTGCGAAACTAAACTTTACTTTCTAGTGTAAACTTGTATATAAGTCCCCTTTATACATGAATAATATTCGTTTACAAACGACTACAAACATTTACAAACGAATTTAAACAAGTAATAACCGAATAAAATTTGGAGGCAGTCACATCTTTGCAATGTCGAAACATAAGAACTCGATAGTATTAACTGTTAAACATTAAATTTAAAATTATGAACACACTTAGAAACAAAGTACAGTTGATTGGTAACTTAGGAAACGATCCAGAAATCATCAATCTAGAATCAGGGAAAACACTTGCTAAATTTAACATTGCAACCAATGAAAGCTACACCAATAATAAAGGTGAAAAAATCACAGACACGCAATGGCATAATGTAATAGCATGGGGGAAAACAGCTCAAATTATCGAAAAATATGTTACTAAAGGCAAAGAGGTTGCTATTGAGGGCAAGTTAACTTCAAGAAGCTATGATGATAAAGATGGCAACAAGCGCTATATTACAGAAGTTGTATGTGGCGAATTATTGATGCTTGGCAAATAGAACCTTTTTTTGCCCAAAACATTTTTAAACGAGATTCTTTTTAAGGGTCTCGTTTAATGTTTTACATTATCAATATTATAGTAACCGCCTTTGTTTTCAGACCTATCTAATGATTGTCTAATTATTAAGTGAGCCACATTAATCATATTACGTAATTCACAAAGCGACGTGGTTATTTTATATTCTCGGTACAAATCTTCAACTTCCTCATATATTAAATCTAAATGTTTAATAGCTCGTTTTAAACGCTTATTGCTTCTTACAATACCAACATAATCTCGCATTAAAGCTTGTAATTGTTTTAAATTATGTTGTATTAGAATATGTTCTTTTGTGATGGTAGTTCCTTCATCATTCCAATCTGGAATATCAACATGTTCAAATTCGAGCTGTTTTTCAGAATAATATTTATAAATATTATGTGCGTACACTAAAGCTTCCAATAAAGAATTTGAAGCCAACCTATTTGCACCATGCAACCCAGTTCTAGAACATTCTCCGCATGCAAATAAATTATTAATAGTGGTCTTTCCTTTTTTATCCACTTCTATACCACCACATAAATAATGTGATGCTGGAACCACAGGAATCCAATCTGTTTTAATATCAATGTGGTGCTCCAAACATTCCTTATAAATGTTTGGAAAATGATTGATAAAAGCATCCATATCTAAATGCGTGCAATCTAAATACACATGAGGTTCACCTGATTTTTTTAATTCGCTATCAATACTTTGCGATACAATATCTCTTGATGCAAGTTCAGCACGTTCATCATAATCAGGCATGAATCGGTACCCTTTCTTATTTCTAAGATAAGCGCCAAAACCTCTAACTGCTTCAGAAATTAAAAAAGAAGATTCGCCTTTAGCTTCATATAAAGCTGTTGGGTGAAATTGCACAAATTCCATATCCTTAATCCGTGCTTTCGCTCTATAAGCCATAGCTATTCCATCACCTGTCGCAATTACAGGGTTTGTTGTGTGCCCATAAACACAACCAATACCTCCTGAAGCCAATAACGTACTATTAGCCTTAATAGTGAAAATATTACCTGATTTTTGATCTAAAACATAAGCTCCAAAACATGTTAGCTTTTTAGAATCATAATCTTTTATATGATGATTTGTTACTAAATCAATTGCAAAATGATGTGGTAAAATTGAAATATTTGGCAATTGATGGGCTTTAGTTAATAATGCCCTTTCAATTTCGTGACCCGTTATATCTTTATGATGAACAATACGATATTCTGAGTGCCCGCCTTCTTTTCCTAAGTCAAATTTACCAGTGTCATTAATATCAAAATTAGCTCCCCAAAGCAGTAATTCTTCTAAGCGTTCAGGACCTTCTTTAACAACCATTTCAACAACATCTTCTTTACAAAGCCCGTCTCCAGCTATTAAAGTATCTTTTATATGTTTTTTAAAGGAGTCTTCTTCTTTGTTTGAAACAATGGCAACTCCACCTTGGGCATATTTGGTATTAGACTCGTCTTCACTTGCTTTAGTGACAATAACAATATTTTTATTGGGAAATTTTTCAGCAATTTTAACTGAAAAAGTTAAGCCTGCAATACCTGAACCTATTACTAAATAATCAGTATTCATTTTATTTAGATAACTCTAACATGCGTTCTATGGGCAATAAAGCCTTTTCAATTATATCTGAATCCACTTCTATTTGAGGAGACTCATTAAGCATACAATCGTATAGTTTTTGAAGCGTATTCATTTTCATAAAATGACACTCACTGCACGCACAAGTGTTATCCTCTTTTGCGGGTGCAGGAATCAATTCTGTGGTAGGTATTTCTTGCTGCATTTTGTGCAAAATACCCGCTTCAGTTGCTACAATAAATTTTTGGTCTTGATGTTCTTTTACATAATTTATCATGCCTGAAGTAGACCCAATATAAGTTGCTGTATCTAAAATATGGGTTTCTGATTCTGGGTGCGCTATAATTTTATAATCTGGATATTTTTTATGAAGTTCTATAAGTTTATCCATAGAAAAAGCTTCATGTACAATACAACTACCATCCCAAAGTAACATATCTCTGCCTGTTTCATTTATTATATACCTTCCAAGATTTTTATCTGGAGCAAAAATAATTGGGGTTTCTTTTGGAATAGAATTTACGATTTTTAATGCATTTGATGATGTACAAACAATGTCGCTTAAGGCTTTAATTTCTGCCGAACAGTTTACATAAGTAATCACCACATGGTTTGGATGTGCTTTTGTGAATTTCTCAAAAGCATCTGGCGGACAAGAATCTGCCAATGAACATCCTGCTTTTAAATCTGGTAACACTACCGTTTTATTAGGACTTAAAATTTTTGCAGTTTCTGCCATAAAATGCACTCCAGCAAATACAATCATATCAGCATCGGTTTCAGCTGCTTTTTGCGATAAGCCTAAACTATCACCAACATAATCAGCAATATCTTGTATTTCTGGCACTTGATAATAATGCGCCAAAATAACCGCATTCTTTTCTTTTTTAAGACGTTGTATCTCTTTTACTAAATCCATTTTAAAATCTTCAGAATAATTACAAAAACATACTTGGTACAATTTAACCAATTATTATGCAAATATCTTGATTAAAATTTTTAATAAAATGAGAATCATCTAAAAAAATCCATAAATTAAAGACCTATTATTCTTTTTGTAAAATTATTAAACTATTGTCAAAAAAATGCTTCGACAATTACTAAAATCGTTCTAAAGTACATGACAAAAATTGAAACATAAATATTCTCCTCTTAATTATCAACAGTTTAATAATATCAAGAAAACCAGACAGGTCTGAGTTTCAGCAATATTTTCACTATTTATGAAAGTTAATTTATTTTTTTAATGTAATAAAAAAACCATTACTCAAAATCAGTATTTAGGCTTTGATAGTTAATTTCTGTATGTCCATATGAATTTGACTCAAGACCCCTTCACTTCGTTCCAATTCATTTAAAACAGCTATTTGAATATCTTCAAAGGTATCCTTAACGCCATTAAATAGACTTTGGTAATAAGAAACACCTGCTTTCATATTATTAGTGAACGTTTGTAAATACTTCTCTTCTTTCTTGTTCATAGAAATTTTAGCATCTTCCAATTTATTTTTTAAGAAGTCAATATAAATATGCAATTCTTTAACAAACAGATTTGGGCGGTCTGTCCTTGACACCATATTTGCTCTTCCGTAAATATGATCTGTAATATTTGCAAGACTCATAACTTTAGAATAATAAGCCATATTTGGTCCTGGGCAAATGGAAACACCTTTACCTTCAACTTTAGTATCTAAGCCATAAGCTAACAAAGCAGAAGTGCCAAGACCTACACAGGTACAAGATTTTACAATAATATTATTGTATTCCTTTTTGTAAACCTCAGGCGAAAGCTCTTGACTTTCTAATTGCTTGATTTTCAAAAATTGATATTCTCTAGAAGCTGTGCAAATACCTGTTTCTTTAAACTCCTTATTTAATGCTACAAACTTTTTTGGGCAAGAACTTCCTGGTCTGCCTTTATCAATTAAAGTCTTCTTTTCAGCATCTTTTGTATTATCTCTAAGATTATTAAATGGCACGCCTAAAGGGGAGATATCACTTAAATATAAATCATCTTCTTTTGCCGCTGCCAATTTTTTTAAGGTGTTTTCATCAACTGTTGTAGCTTCTGGAACTAACAAAAAAGGGCTCCCCCAACCTACAGAATCTAAATTGTAATGATCTAATAAAAAAGTATGTTCTTCTTCCGTACCTACACCTCCTTGAGCCGTAATTTCAATGGACAATCCATCAGTTGGAATAGTACGGTTTTGGTTTAAAAGCTCTTGGTTTAATACATCTTGAATAGTATCTTTTAATTCGATACGTTTTTCTTTAAATTCTGCTAAAACAGGTCCTAAAAGATATCCATCTGTAGCAAATGCATGTCCGCCACAATTAAGTCCAGACTCAATTCTATATTCTGAAACCCACAAGCCTTTTTTAGCTAAAAATTTACCTTGAATTAATGCCGATCTATAATCACTTACCTTTAAAATAATACGTTTTTTAAAAGTGCCGTTTTCATCTGGAAAAAAATCATCAAATTGAGACATATAAGCGTACAACCTTGGATTCATTCCTGCGGAGAGCACGACTGAAGAATTTAATTTACTATTAGCAAAACCTCTTAAAGCAGCGTGCGCATCATTATATTCTACAGGTAGTTTTTCATCCTTCTTATAATTATCTTTATCAACTTTGGTCATAATATTGACATCAATATTACCCATAGTTAAATTATTGACGGCCCATTTTTTAACATCAGAAAAATTAAAATCTGTTGATGTTAATTTTTTAAATTCAGCCTTTATTTTAGAATTACTAGGAAGCATATTAATGTAAGCGAAAAGCTCATCGCTTTTTTCGGAAGTCATATGCTTTAAAGATTCAAATTTTTTATCAGCCAAATCACTTATTAAATTTAAATAAGATGTAATTCTTTTTGCTCTAAAATCATCTATCTTATCTGTGATTTCATTGTAAGGAACTTCAAATTTTTCACTATACATTTTTCTTAATTTCTCTAGGAGAATATCATCAACTAAAGAAATCACAGAATCCATACCGTACTGTGCCACTTTCAAAGGTGTATCAATTGTAAAACCAATACCCATTACTGGAATGTGAAACGAATGTGCTTTTTTCATACTTATTATTTTACACCATTTAATTTGTGAATGGTATTAACTTGCAAAGATACCAAGACCAACAAGTATAGAATATGATAAATATCATACTCTAAATTAATGAATCCCGATAATGAAAAATAAAAATATTTTTTTTTAGCAATGAATTAATTAGGAAGATACAGGGATAAATGCTAATTTTTTTAATTATTCTTAATTAGAATTCATCAAACAGTTAATATTGATAAAACTTGAAAATGACAACGTTCCTTAATATAAGCTTCACTATTTTTATGGTTAATTTTCAATAGTACGATACGATGTCTGTAGAGCCAAAAATAACTCGATTTAATCAAAATGTTTTGTCAAAATATCAAATATACAACAGTATATTCATGACTTTACCATTTGATTCTGTAAATAAAACCGGGGTTTTACTCCCTTTATTTCATGAAACTTGTAAAAAAGGATTTGAAAAAGGTGACGACCCTTCTACCATTGTTGAGGCATTTTTTAAAAAATATCAAGCACGAAGAGATAAACAAAGTCAAATAAACCTGCTTTTCAGATTTATCCAATATATTGAAAGACAAGTGGTGTTGTTTGATGCTATTGAAGATGCGGCATTCCCTGTGGTAAATAATATGGACGGCATTGGTACTTTAAGAAATCTTAAAGGTGCTGCAATTGCTAATAATACTTTAGATGAATTACAAAATTATCTAGAAGAATTTAAAGTTCGTATTGTTTTAACAGCGCATCCAACACAATTTTATCCAGGTTCTGTTTTGGCGATTATTACAGATTTAACTGCAGCCATTAAAGAAAACAACTTATCTGAAATTCATAATTTATTTGGGCAGTTAGGAAAAACGCCTTTCTTTAAACACAAAAAACCAACACCTTATGATGAAGCAAAAAGCTTAATTTGGTACTTAGAAAATGTGTTTTACCAGTCGTTCGGAGAAATATACAACTACATACAAACAAACATCTATTCTGATGGACGGAAACATAATGAAATTATAAATATTGGATTTTGGCCAGGTGGCGATAGAGATGGAAACCCTTTTGTAAAGCCAGACACAACTTTAAAAGTTGCTAAGAAACTTAAGAAAGCTATACTCAAAAAATATTATGCAGATCTCAAAAACTTAAGAAGAAAGCTTACTTTTAGAGGTGTTGAAAAACGCATTATAAAACTAGAAACGATACTATATAATTACAGTATCAATTTAAATACTAAAAAGGCAATTACTGCTAAAGAACTTATTTTAGAATTATTAAGCATAAGAAACCTTGTTGTTGAACAACACCAGTCGCTTTACGAGAACGAAATAAACAACCTAATTAATAGAGTACACCTCTTTGGTTATAATTTTGCAACCCTAGATATTAGACAAGATAGTAGAATTCATCATTCTGTTTTTTCAACCGTAATAGATTATTTAATTGCAAAGGGTAATTCTTCATTCCCAGATAATTATAATGATTTATCCGAAAGCGAACAAATTGAAATTTTATCGAAAGCAAATGACGATATTCCAGATTTAGATGTATTTGAAGATGAAATGGTTTATAACACTTTAAAAACTATTTCTGTTATTAAAGATATCCAAAAAAGTAATGGTGAACGAGGCGCAAACAGATACATTATAAGCAACAACCAAACCGCTTTAAATGTTATGCAGCTTTTTGCAATGCTTAAAATAGTTACTTTTAAAGATGAACTTACGGTTGATGTAGCGCCTCTATTTGAAACTATTCCTGATTTAGAAAATGCTCCAGGCGTTATGGAACAGCTATATACTAACCCAGTATATATAGCGCATTTAAGAGCTAGAGGAAGCAAACAAACTATTATGCTTGGTTTTTCTGACGGCACTAAAGATGGTGGGTATTTAATGGCAAACTGGGGTATTTATAAAGCCAAAGAATTGCTTACTGAAATGTCTAGAAAATACGGTATTACCGCCATATTTTTTGATGGCCGTGGTGGACCTCCAGCTCGTGGTGGTGGAAAAACACATCAATTTTATTCTTCATTAGGCCCAACTATTGAAGACAAAGAAGTACAGTTGACTATACAAGGGCAAACTATTAGTTCTAATTTTGGAACTTTAGATTCCTCTCAATATAACTTAGAACAATTAATAAGCTCTGGTATTGATAATAGAATTTCTGGAGCGCGCAATAAATTGGCTGATGACGACAGAGCTGTAATGAATGATTTAGCTGAAACAAGCTACCAAACATACAAGGACTTTAAAAGCCACCCTATGTTCATTCCGTATTTAGAGCGTATAAGTACTTTAAAATACTATGCTAAAACCAATATAGGCAGCAGACCTTCAAAGCGAGGTAATTCTGAAGGCTTAGTGTTTTCAGATCTAAGAGCCATTCCTTTTGTTGGGTCTTGGAGTCAATTAAAACAAAATGTTCCCGGATTTTACGGTGTAGGTACTGCTTTAAAGGAATATGAAGACAAAGATGAATTTGATAAAGTAGAACAACTTTACAATAATTCTAAATTCTTTAAAACCCTGTTAGAGAATAGTATGATGTCTTTAACCAAATCCTTTTTTGATTTAACAAAGTACATGTCTGAGGATGAGGAGTTTGGTGAATTTTGGAATATAATTTATACCGAATATCTTACTACTAAAAGATTACTGCTTAAACTAACAGGCTATAAAGAATTAATGGAGAATGAACCTTCTGGAAAAGCATCAATTGAAGTTAGAGAATCTATAGTTTTACCATTACTAACCATACAACAATATGCGCTTAAAAAGATTCAAGAATTAGAAAAAGCAGGCGTTGCTGTTGATGATGAAGAAAAAAAGATTTTCGAAAAAATTGTAACGCGTTCTTTATTTGGTAATATTAATGCGAGTAGAAACTCTGCATAAGTAGATTATATATTTAATTATTTAAAAACCTCAGTTTGCAATTTGTAAATTGAGGTTTTTTATACATCTATTGTTCTATAACAATTATCACTTAAACTAATTGGTATTACTCTGCTACAAATTTTAATATCGATTTAATATAGCACTTGACTTTCTAAAAAAATTCTGCTACCTTCGTTCTTGCCTGCCGGCAGGCAGGTAACGTCGGATATAAAACACATGTGCTGAACTTGTTTCAGTATTAAAACGATTTCATATCCGTAAAGAACATTAGTGGTAATCAATTGTAAAATCCAACACCCTCAAGATGAAAAGAGCAATCGGTATAAGAACATCAGTCATCGCATCCAGCTTGATTATCCTCGCAATTGCTTGTGACGGAAATTCAAAGAAACAAGTGGAACTAGAAGAGAAAACTGAAACAATCGCAAAAGAACCTCAATGGACTCAAGATCAGGAGGATGTCAAAGCCACTGTTGAGCATTTTCTGGTGGTAGGAGGAAATTATGATCTCGATGCCATGGATGAAATGATATTAGATAAAGCGAACATTGGAATAAGCAGACTCGATGAAGGAGAGTGGCAAAATTCTACAAAAACCATTGCAGAATATTTTGAAAAAGCCAAACAGAACACACTAAAACCCTATTACGAACCTGTAAGAGCATGGGATATTAAAATCAATAAAGGACAACTTGCATTTGCAAAAGCCGATGCCATTTTGCACAGTTTCGGGATTCCACGAAGGAATAACGTAGACTATTTCACCCTGATTAAGGAGAAGGATTCATGGAGGTTTCTTAATCTCTCGTTTACCTCAACCTCATTACCCGAAGACGAAAAAATATTCAATCTAGAATCGTTCGCCAGAAGTTATGCGCAGGTCTGGAGCGGTGTGCGACCCGAGTTTGTCGCTTTGTTCTTTGAAGAAAACGGGGCACTACAGGTAAACGAAAACAAGCCTGCATTAGGAAGAGAGCAGATTGCTAAAATTGCTAAAGGCTTCATGCTCGACCTTCCAGATATGGTTGTCAGTTTTGATAGCCTTGTAAACAAGACCAATGGAACTGAATTTCATTGGACACTAACTGCCACAAATTCTGGCCCTGGAGGAACGGGTAAAAAAGTCAAAGTAAGTGGGTTTGAGCTTTGGCAATTGGGCGAAAATGGTCGAATTTTAAATTCTCAAGGACATTTCCCAACTGAGGAGTACAACCGACAACTTGGAATTGAAGATTAACGCAGCCGCTAATCGAGTAGATGGCTCTGACAGAAACTGACAGAGTGCTAGCTGGAGAAAGAAATAAAACTTCTAAAATGAATCAAGCGGAGGCATTGAAATTAGAAATACTAAAACTACACGATCTATATTGGTTCAGCTATTTAAAAGGAGATATTTCAGTAATGGCTGATTTGCTGTCTGAAGAGTACACACAAATAGGAAGTGCAGAGCGTGAGGTTTTTTTTAATAAAAATGAAGCCCTTCAATTTCTTTATGAAACGATTCACCAGGTAGCTGGCAAGTTTGAAATGCGAAACAGGAATACTTCTATTGAGTTACTAAATGATACTTTTATAGTTTATGAATTATGCGATGCGTATGCACTTGTAGATGAAAAATGGCTGTTTTATAATAAATTCAGAGCCACTACGCTCCTCCAAAAAAAGAAGCTTGGGTGGAAATTTATTCATCAACACAGCTCATTTTCAGATAGTGGAACATCTGAAGGTCAAAATGTATCCATTGAAAAAATTGCCGCTGAAAACCAGCAACTTCAAAATGCGGTAAAACAACGAACCAATGAATTGGAGCAACAGGCAACAATTTTGGAACAGGCTAATGTTGCTTTGAAGAATTCCTTAAAAGAGTTGCAATCAAAAAACCTGATTATCGAAGAGCAAACAAGGGCTTTGCTTCAATTAGATGCTGCTAAAACACGGTTTTTTGCTAATGTTTCACACGAATTACGAACACCACTTACGTTGATTCTTTCTCCTCTAAGCACGGCATTGAACAGTCAAATACTTGATGATAAAAATAAAGCCTTGATTTCACTTGCTAAAGAACAAGCCAATCAATTATTAGGACTCGTTAGTGAAATACTCGACTTAACAAAATTAGAATCTGGTAAAATGAAGGTCAAGGAAGAACCAACCAACGTCTACCAACTAATGCGACGGCTCATTTCAACTTTTGAATCTTATGCCAAACAAAAAAATATCAATTTAATATTTGAGTTTGCCAAAAATATGCCGCATGGCTTAATGTTGGACAAATTGAAAGTCGAACGAATATTCAATAATTTAATATCCAACGCCTTAAAATTCACTCCCATTGACGGAACTATCACCGTAACAATAAAAGACAAAATTTACGACTGGCTAATAGAAGTAACAGACACTGGAAAAGGCATCCATCCAGATGATTTACCCCATCTTTTTGACAGGTTTTACCAAACTAACCAACTGGAATCACCAATGGAAGGCGGTACAGGTATTGGTTTGTCTTTGGCAAAAGAATTGGCAGTGGTATTGCACGGAGCATTATCTGTAAATAGTACATTAGGTAAGGGCGCCACTTTTACCTTGACTTTACCTAAAAAAGAAGTTATAGGCTATACAGATGATAGTATGGATAATGCCCCTATTGTCACAAACAAAATATCAGTTGACAAACTCAACATTCACCCACAACTACAGCATGATGTGATTATGAATAAGCCCACTATTTTAGTGGTTGAAGATAATTATAGTTTGCGTTCTTATTTACAATTTATTTTATCAGAAGATTTTCATGTACTAACTGCCGAAAACGGGCAGGAAGCACTTATAATTTTAGATCAAATCTCGGAAGAAAAAAAGGATATGCCAAATTTAATTATTTCTGATGTAATGATGCCTGTAATGGATGGCTTCAAATTATTAGAAACCCTTAAAGCGAATGAAAACTTATGGATGATACCTGTCGTAATGCTTACCGCAAGAGTAGAAATTGAAGATCGACTAACTGCATTGCGTATTGGCGTTGATGATTATTTAACAAAACCCTTTGAAGAAGCGGAATTGTTTGCGCGCATTAAAAACTTATTGAATAATGTTAAAAAGCGTAAAAATACAACCCCTAAAAAGCAGGAGGCTATTAATAGCATATCAAGTGAAACACATCCATCCGATAAATCAACGCTCTGTATTCCCGATCAGGAATGGCTTGCCAAATTAGAAGAAAAAGTAAAATCAAATATTAGTAATTTCAATTTGTCTGTCGATGCACTAGCAGATGAATTGTTTATAAGCCGTGCTCAATTTTTTCGTCGTGTACAAGCGCTAACGGGTATGACCCCTTTGCAATATATAAAGGAAATTAGATACAATTTTGCAAGAAATTTGCTTGAGACTAAAAATGTGAGTAGTGTTAAAGCTACTTCTCATGCCATTGGAATAAAAAAAGTACAATATTTTTCAGAAAAATATAAAAAGCGCTTCGGAAAATCTCCTTCTGAATATTTAAAATAATCTTCCCATTCGTCCATCTTTATCATAAAATAGCCATCATTATATCGAGCTAAAGTTTATACAATTTTAACAATGAGACCATTAAGGTGTATTATGATACTAATGAGGTGCACAAAATACAAATGAGTTGTATAAACGAGATTTTTAGATCAGGTATTTCTACAATCTTTGTAATGTTAAAATGGGGAAAGCCGAAAACCAACTAGAGTAGGCACTAATAATAATCTGATAAAAATGAAAACTACAACTAATTTTTTTACACTTCTATTTATTACTGCTGTTTTATCAACCACATTGAGTTGTAAACAAGAGAATAAAAATCCTGAAAAAGAAGACATACACAAATCTGCCACTTTTGAAGAACTCGGACAAATGAACCGAGATTTTGCAAAAGCTATGAATGCACGCGATGCTCATACAGCAGCAAGTTTATATGATGAGAATGCATCTATTTTACCACCCAATGAACCTATGGTTACAGGACGGGCAAATATCGAAGCCTATATGCAAGGCTTTCTAGATGCTGGTTATGTTGAGGGTTCTTCAACAACTACTGATGCATCAAGTGATGGTAATTTAGGTTATGAAACTGGAACGTTTTTAATAAAAATGAAAGGTCCTGATGGCACAATAATTGAAGAAACCATTAAGTTTATTGAGCTCTTAAAACGTAATGAAGAAGGCAAATGGATGAGTATTTATGGTATGTGGAGTAGTAACGAACCAATGCCAACCGAATAAAAGTACGAACGCCCAACAGTATAATTAATTGCTACTGCTGGCTAAGCGAGGTGTCTTTTCCTACAATTCACTATATTGTATTGCAGAAAAGGAATCGCGTACTTTTACGCAACTAATCATAAGCGAACCTCCAAAAACAAAACATCTTTAAATTAAAAATAGAAGCTAGCAAACACCTGCGTAGGGATTGTAGAGGAAATCCTTTTTAAAATTAACTAGAACTATATTAGGTTTTAGAGTAATTAATAAACAGATAGCAACCTCGCTTACGCCTCGCATTGACATTTAAAAAGATTGTAACGGAAAGCCCGACCTCCCGTCCCGATAGCTATCGGGAGTGGTAACGCCCAAATAAAAAAATGCCTCACGAAAATTGCGAGGCATTTTACTCAAACTAACTAATAAAATTATTAATGCTCGTTCATTCTAAAATCTGGATAAGCATCCATTCCATGCTCATGAGCATCTAAACCTTCTAATTCTTCTTTTTCAGAAACTCTAATTCCTACTGTTTTCTTTAGTGTGAATAGAATTATGAACGATGAAACAATACATATAACAGCATAAGACCCAATACCAACCAACTGGCTAATAAATTGATCCATTCCAGCTAAATTTCCAAAGATACCAACTGCTAATGTTCCCCAAATACCACAAACTAAGTGTACGGCAATGGCACCAACAGGATCATCTAATCTTAATCTATCAATAAGGCTAACAGCAAAAACTATTATCGCACCGGCAATAGCTCCAATTAAAATAGCATCCTCTGGACTCATTTGATCTGCACCGGCAGTAATACCAACTAAACCACCTAAAATACCATTTAAGAACATGGTTAAGTCTAAATTTTTATATCTCAAGAATGATACTAAAGAAGCAACTAAACCACCTGTGGCCGCAGCTAAACATGTAGTAACTAAAGTTATTGATGTTAATTCTGGATCTGCAGAAAGTACTGAACCTCCATTAAATCCAAACCATCCTAACCACAATATTAGCACCCCAGCAGTTGCTAATGGAATGTTATGTCCAGGTATAGCTTGTGGTTTTCCGTTTTTAAACTTACCAATACGAGACCCTAATAACCAAACTGCAACTAAAGCAGCCCATCCACCAACAGAGTGTACTAATGTAGAACCTGCGAAATCGTAAAAAGGAGTTTCTCTCATATCTAAGAATCCACCACCCCATTTCCATGATCCGGCCAATGGATAAATAATACCAACATATAATACAACAAATATCATAAATGGTCCAATTTTAATACGTTCAGCAACGGCTCCAGAAACAATTGTTGCAGCTGTTGCAGCAAACATACCTTGGAACAAGAAATCTGTCCACCATGTATAACCACCATCTGCATATTCTGGTGTCATTCCGTTTTCAGGTGGAGCAATACCAAATCCTGCGAAATCAAAAAATCCTGAAGATCCTTCCGCAAATCCTGGGTACATTAAGTTAAAACCTATTAGGTAATATAATAATAGACCAGCTGTTATTATAAAGATATTCTTAAACAGAATATTAATTGTATTTTTTTGTCTTGTTAACCCAATTTCTAAAAATGCAAAACCTGTGTGCATGAAGAAAACGAGTGCCGTACAGACCATCATCCATACGTTATTAGCTGTAAATAATCCTTCCATAATTTTAAATTATTTTAAATGTTTATTTTGATGCTTTCTTTAAAGTATCTCCTCCTTTTTCTCCAGTTCTTATTCTGTAAGCCTCTGTAACGTCTGAAACGAAAATTTTACCATCTCCAACTTCTCCTGTAGCAGCAGATTTTAGCAAGGCATCTAAAGTTATTTGTTCAAAATCATCATTTACTACTATAGATAAATATCTTCTTTGAATATCGCTAGTGCTATAACTTACACCTCTGTAAACGTGACCTTCTTTTTCGTTACCTAAACCTGTTACATCCCAATAAGAGAAGAAATTTACATCTACTTGATGCAACGCTTCTTTTACGGCACTAAATTTAGATTTTCTTATAATTGCTTCAATTTTTTTCATATTTATATGTTTTTATTGATTAGTTAATTTGATAAAAACCATTCCCAAGTTTTTAATTTAGGAATGGTTTTTCTTTTTTTAGAATGAGTAGATTGCAGCGACTAAGAAAGAAGACAAACTTTTACTAGCCTCTAAGTCATTATCAAAAAACGCACCGTCTTCTGAGGCACTATTTAAACGTAATTCTGGCTTGATAGTTAAGTTCTCGATGGTATAACTTCCTGTTAAAGTAGCAGTAAATACGCTAGCATCTCCATCAGCATCAGTAATACCAGAACCTATTGCTCCGTAGTCACCATTTTCAGCAAAATACTCACCTCTTAAACCTAAAGTAAAAGCATCAGATAACGAGTATTGTGGATATAGAGCCGCACCATAAAATCCAGTATCTAAATCATCATTCTTTTGGTAAGCAGCATTGATTCCTAAATAAAATTCATCAGAAACATCAAATCCTCCTGTATAATCTATCTCGAAACCTAACTTGGCATCATTATCATAATAGAAGTTTAAGAATTGACCTTTATAACCTAATTGAGCTCCTAAAGAGTATGCTCCAGGTACTGAACCAAAACTTGTACCATTAAAGTTCTCATCTGTTACATTCATAAAAGCTAACATTAAACTAAAATCATCAGATAATGCAAAATCAGCCTTTAAACCAACATGAGAAAAAGGCCCATAAGAAAATAAGTAAGATGTACTATAGTTAAAGTTTCCAGTAGGAGAAATTACCTCGTATCCTAAATATGTATTAAAACGTCCTAATGTTAATGTTGTACTCTCAGAAACATTCCAGTAAGCATACAATTGGTTTACAAATACTGCTGCATCCCCTCCAACAGCTTCTAACCCTCTTGGTCCAAATGCTAAATCTGCTACTGCACCTGTTTTTTCGCCTTCATAGCTAGCTATAACATTAGCCATTCCTAAAGCAAATCCAGTTTCGCCTGCAAATGAAGAACCTGCGGATTGAGAATCAACATCTGTAGAACTCAAATTGGTTTTGTAATAAGCATCAACAGATCCACTTATAGATAATTTTTTTTCTGTAACTTCTTCTTGAGCAAATAACGCTGTTGCTACAAAAAGCATTGAAAGTGTGATAATTTTTTTCATCATTGTTCTATTTTTAAGTTAATTAGTTTTATAGGTCTAAAATTGATTAGTTTTTATTTTTGATTATTAAATATTAATTAGACCTAATTCTTCTTAATAACGAGCCAAAACTATATTAAAAACTTTTAACCCCATAAAAAATAGGGGTATTTGGTTTATTTTTGTAAATAATTCATTTTTTACCCTATTTTTTTAAGGGTATTTAACTTAATATTAAGTTTTTTGATATTTTAACAACATTCTTATTCGAATTATTGTCAATGTTTTTCATATTTTAATGTTATAATTTTTATGCATGAGATGATTTTTCAACATAAATTCACAGATCTATATATATTGGCAAATTTTATAGTTTGATTATTTATTAGAAAACTGGTTTAATATTGACATATAATTATTTTTATAACCCGATGACTTCTAAAATCGAAATAATGAAATACACCCTATTGAATTTCAAAACCTAGAATGTATCTTAGCTTTTCAACTCAAGTTTTTAAACTCATTAATTGTTGATTATGCTGAAGAAACAAGGACTTTATTTACCAGAATTCGAACATGAAAACTGTGGTGCAGGTTTTATTTGTAATCTTAAAGGAGAGAAGACAAATCAAATCATCCATGATGCTCTAGAAATTCTAGTAAAATTAGAACACCGTGGTGGCGTTAGTGCTGATGGAAAAACTGGTGATGGCGCTGGATTATTAATTGATATTCCTCACGATTACTTTAAACGTGTTTGTGACTTTAACATTCCTGCGCAAAGAGAATATGCTGTAGGTATGGTGTTTTTACCTAAAGTTGAAAACCAATATCAGTTCTGTAAAAATATTTTTGAAAAAGAAATAAAAGCACAAGGCCTTTCTATTTTAGGATGGAGAGAAGTTCCTGTAGATTCTTCGCAATTAGGGGAAATAGCTTTAGCGTCCGAACCAAGTATTGAGCAAATTTTCATTGGTAAAACTGAAGAAATTACCGAAGCTATTTTTAAAGCTAAATTGTATGCCGCTCGAAAAATTACAGAGCATGCCATTAGAAAATCAAAAATGTCTCAAAGTGATTATTTCTACTTGCCAAGCTTATCAAATACAACCTTAATATACAAAGGTATTATAATGCCTGAAGATATTGGGCCCTATTTTACAGATTTACAGCAAGAAGATTTAGTAACACGTTTAGCTTTAGTACACCAACGTTTCTCTACCAACACTATGCCTGCATGGGAGTTAGCACAGCCTTTCCGATTTATGTGTCAGAATGGTGAGATTAACACATTACGTGGTAACGTAAGTAGAATGCGTGTGCGTGAAGAAATAATGAAAAGTGATGTCTTCGGACCTCAAATAGATAAATTATTCCCAATTATATTACCAGGAAAATCAGATTCTGCCTCTATGGATATGGTTGTGGAATTATTAACGCATACAGGACGTTCATTACCAGAAGTTATGATGATGATGATTCCTGAAGCATGGGAGAAACACAAAACCATGTCTAAGGAGCGTAAAGCTTTCTACGAATATAATGCTTGCCTTATGGAACCATGGGATGGCCCTGCTTCTGTACCGTTTACAGATGGCGATTATGTAGGAGCATTATTAGATCGTAATGGCCTAAGACCTTCAAGATATACTGTTACAAAAAGCGGAAAATTAATCATGTCTTCAGAAATTGGTGTCGTTGAAGTTGCTCCAGAAGATGTTGAAAGTCATGGCCGTTTAGAGCCAGGAAAAATGTTCTTGGTAGACATGAACAAAGGTCGTATTATTAATGACGAAGAAATTAAAAGTAAAATTGTTTCAGAAAGGCCATATCAAGAATGGTTAGATAAAACAAGATTACATTTAAAAGACATTCCTTATAATAATGAAACTTGTCCAATCGAGACCATCGATATAAAAACAAGACAACGTTTATTTAATTATACATTTGAGGATATTCAAGAAGTTATCACACCAATGGCAATTGTTGGTAAAGAAGCTTTAGGTTCTATGGGTATTGATACACCTTTGGCTGTTTTATCAGATAGACCACAATTAATTTCAAATTACTTCAAACAATTATTCGCACAGGTAACTAATCCGCCTTTAGATGGAATTCGTGAAGAAATTGTAACCGATATTAGTTTGTCTTTAGGAAAAGACAGAAATATATTTAGTATTACAGAAAGACAGTGTAGAAAATTAAAAATTCAAAATCCTGTTATTTCTAATGCCGATTTAGAAAAAATTAGAAATATCTCAGTAGAAAGTTTTAAAGCTGAAACTATCGAGATGTTATATCCAAAAGTGAAAGGTCTCAACGGACTTGAAGATGCTTTGGAGAATATTATTGTACAAATAGAAAAAGCATTATTAAGAGGGACAAACATCATTATCTTATCAGATAGAGGTGTAAATAAAGAGTTTGCTCCTATACCGTCTTTATTGGCTTGTTCTTATGTAAACCATCAAATGAACCGTTTACGTAAGCGTTCTTATTTCGATATTATTATCGAATCTGCTGAACCTCGTGAGCCTCATCATTTCGCTACTTTATTTGGTTACGGCGCAAGTGCTGTTAACCCTTATATGGTAAATGAAATTATTAGAATGCAAGTTAAAGATGGCTTCATAACTGGTATGGACGAACAAAAAGCGGTTGATAACTTCAACAAAGCTATTGGGAAAGGTATTTTAAAAGTCATGAACAAAATAGGAATCTCGACGTTACACTCGTACAGAGGTTCTCAAATATTCGAAATTGTTGGTTTCAACTCGCAATTTGTAGAAAAATATTTTCCATATACAGCTTCTAGAATTGAAGGTATTGGTTTATATGAAATTGAAAAAGAAATAACAGAACGTTATAAATACGCATATCCAGACACATACATCGATAAACGTTTAGGTTTAAATATTGGTGGAGATTACAGATGGAGACGTAATGGTGAACGCCACCTATTCAACCCTACTACCGTTTCTAAATTACAGCAAGCCGTTAGGTTGAGCGATCAAGACAGTTATAATGTTTATGCAAAAGCGGTTAATGATCAAGCTGAAAACTTAATGACCATTCGTGGTTTATTTGAGTTTGATAATTTAGACCCGATACCTTTAGATGAAGTAGAACCTTGGACAGATATTGTTAAACGCTTTAAAACGGGAGCGATGTCTTATGGATCTATTTCAAGAGAAGCACACGAAAACTTAGCCATTGCTATGAACCGAATTGGAGGAAAATCCAATTCTGGTGAAGGTGGAGAAGACAGAAAACGTTTTATACCGGATGCGAATGGCGATAGCCGTAACTCTGCAATTAAACAAGTGGCTTCTGGACGTTTTGGAGTCACATCGCATTATTTAACTAATGCTAGAGAGATTCAAATAAAAATGGCACAGGGTGCAAAACCTGGAGAAGGTGGTCAATTACCAGGAGAGAAAGTATATCCTTGGATTGCAGCAGTTCGTAACTCAACACCATTTGTAGGGTTAATTTCACCACCACCACACCACGATATTTATTCTATTGAAGATTTAGCACAATTAATCTACGATTTAAAAAATGCAAATCGTGAAGCTAGAATTAATGTAAAACTAGTTTCAGAAGTTGGCGTAGGGACTATTGCTGCTGGTGTATCAAAAGCAAAAGCTGATGTTGTACTTATTGCAGGTTATGATGGTGGAACGGGAGCTTCTCCTCTAACATCTTTAAAACATGCAGGTCTTCCTTGGGAACTTGGTTTAGCAGAAGCACAACAAACATTAGTATTAAACGATTTACGTTCTCGTATTGTTGTAGAATGTGATGGCCAATTAAAAACGGGTCGTGATGTGGCCATTGCTTGTTTATTAGGAGCCGAAGAATTCGGATTTGCCACAGCACCATTAGTAGCTTCAGGATGTATTATGATGCGTAAGTGTCATTTAAACACCTGCCCAGTAGGTATTGCGACTCAAGATAAAGAATTACGTAAAAACTTTAAAGGCACACCAGAACACGTTATTAATTTCTTCTTCTATATTGCTGAAGAATTAAGAGCTATTATGGCACAATTAGGGTTTAGAACCATGGATGAAATGATTGGTCAAACTCATAAGATAAATGCCAATAAAGCCATTACACATTATAAAGCAAAAGGGTTAGATTTATCTTCAATCTTACATAGACCTGCAGCTTATAATGAGATGACTGTTAAGAATACAGGTAAACAAGACCATAATTTAGAAAATGTTTTAGACTTTACAATCTTAAAACATTCTAAAACAGCAATAACAAATAAAGTACCAACAACTTTAGAATTCCCTATTAATAATATGAACCGTTCGGTTGGAGCTATTATTAGTAACGAAATTTCTAAAGCACACGGCCACTTAGGTTTACCGGAAAACACATTGAACATTAACTTCACAGGTTCTGCAGGACAAAGCTTTGGAGCATTTGGTGCTCATGGATTAACGTTCAGCCTTGAAGGAAATACCAATGATTATTTAGGTAAAGGTCTATCTGGTGCAAAACTGATTATTAAGAAACCAACCAAAGCAGATTTCATAGCAGAAAACAACATCATTGTTGGTAATGTATGCTTATTTGGGGCGGTTGAAGGAGAAGCTTATATCAATGGTATTGCAGGCGAACGTTTTGCTGTTCGTAACTCTGGAGCAACCACAGTTGTTGAAGGTGTTGGAGATCATTGTTGCGAATATATGACGGGAGGAAAAGTAATTGTCCTTGGAAGTACTGGTAGAAATTTTGCAGCAGGCATGAGTGGAGGTATTGCTTACGTGTACGATCCTGAAAACAAATTTGTAAACGGTTTATGTAATACAGAAACAATCGATTTTGAAGCTATTTTAGCTGAAGATGCTTCCGATTTAAAAAGATGGATTGAAAAACACGTTTTATATACAGATAGTAAACTTGGTGAGCGGTTATTAGCCGATTGGGATAACAGCTTGCAGCACTTTGTTCGAGTAATGCCGACTGAATACAAGAAAGCATTAGAGCGTTTAGCAAAAGGAGAAATAATGGTTGAAGAATTAGAAACAGCATAGTACAATGGGGAAAGTAACAGGTTTTAAAGAATTCCAAAGAAAAGATGAAGCATACAAGCCCGTAGAAGAGCGTGTAGAGCATTATAATGAATTTACGGTCTCATTAAGTGATAAAGACATCACAGAACAAGGGTCTCGTTGCATGGATTGCGGCATTCCATTTTGCCACAGTGGTTGCCCACTTGGTAATTTAATTCCAGATTTCAATCACATGGTACACCAAGGTGAATGGCAAAAAGCCTCTTGGATTTTACATTCTACAAACAATTTTCCTGAGTTTACTGGTCGCTTATGTCCTGCGCCTTGCGAGCAAGCCTGTGTTTTAGGTCTTATTGAAGACCCAGTTTCTATAGAAAATATTGAAAAGAACATTGTAGAGCGTGCTTTTAAAGAAGGTTGGATTAAACCGCAACCACCAAAAACTAGAACAGGTAAAACTATAGCAGTTATAGGTTCTGGTCCTGCAGGTTTAGCTACAGCGCAACAACTTAATAGAGTCGGGCATACTGTTACTGTTTTTGAAAGAGATGATGCTATTGGAGGATTATTACGCTACGGAATTCCTAATTTCAAAATGGAAAAAGGGATTATAGACCGTCGTGTAGCTATTTTAGAAGCTGAAGGCATTATCTTTAAAGTAAATGCTAACGTTGGTGTTAACGTATCTGTAGATGAATTAAAAGCATTTGATGCTGTTGTTCTTTGTGGAGGTGCTACTGAAAGAAGAAGTTTACCAACACCAGGTATTGATGCCGATGGTGTGGTACAAGCAATGGATTTCTTAACACAGCAAACTAAAGTTGTTTTTGGGCAAGAGATAAAAGACCAAATAAAAGCAACAGACAAAGACGTTATCGTAATTGGTGGTGGTGATACAGGTTCAGATTGTATTGGAACATCTAACCGTCATGGTGCCAAATCAGTAGTTAATTTTGAAATTATGCCAAAACCTCCAGGGCATCGTTCACCAACTACACCATGGCCTTTTTGGCCGTTACAGTTAAAAACATCATCGTCTCATAAAGAAGGTGTTGAACGCAACTGGTTAATAAATACTAAAGAATTTGTAACGGACGAAAACGGAAAACTTACTGCTTTAAAAACAGTGAATGTGGAGTGGGAAATGATTCCTGGTGAGCGTCCAAAATTAATAGAAATTGAAGGTACAGAAAAAACTTGGCCGTGCGATTTAGCATTATTGGCACTTGGTTTTACAGGTCCTGAAAGCACACTTGCAGATCAATTAGGATTAGATAGAGATGGTCGTTCTAACTACAAAGCGGAATATGGTAAATACCAAACAAATGTTCCAAACATATTTACTGCTGGTGATATGCGTCGTGGACAATCATTAATTGTTTGGGCTATTTCTGAAGGTAGAGAAGCTGCTAGACAAGTAGACATTTACTTAATGGGTAAATCTGATTTACCCTCAAAAGATATTGCTGGCGATTTGGTTGCTATGTAACTTATCAAAATATTTTAATAAAAAATGCGAACTTTTCAGTACGCATTTATTTATTTATATCCTGTTCTTAATATACATTTCGCATAAATTCCTCAGCTTTTTCAACCATATTTTTACTTCCGCAAATAAATGGCACACGCTGGTGTAATTCAGTAGGTTCAACATCCATAATCCTGATAAACCCATCACTAGCTTTTCCATTAGCCTGTTCCGCTAAATACGCCATAGGATTACATTCATATAACAAACGTAATTTCCCATTAGGATTTTTTGAGCTTTGTGGATATAAATAAACTCCGCCCTTAATCATGTTTCTGTGAAAATCTGATACTAATGATCCAATATATCTTGATGTATAAGGTCTGTCCTCTTCCTCTTCTTGGCAATATTTAATATAATTTTTTATCCCTTGTGGAAAGTGAATATAGTTCCCTTCATTTACAGAATAAATAGTTCCATCTTCAGGAAACTCCATGTCTGGATGAGACAGATAGAAAGACCCTATAGCAGGATTTAAAGTAAACCCGTTAACGCCATCTCCTGTTGTATAAACTAGCATCGTTGAGGTTCCATAAACCACATAACCCGCCGCTACTTGCTCACTTCCTTTTTGTAAAAAATCCTCTATAGTTACCGGTGTACCAACAGGAGTTACCCGCCTGTAAATCGAAAAAATAGTACCTACAGAAACATTTACATCTATATTAGAAGAACCGTCTAATGGATCAATCAATACAATATATTTATTTTGATGGTTTTCATCTTGACTATTAATAGCTATAAAATAATCTTCTTCTTCACTAGCAATTCCACAAACAATATTTCTATTAGTTAGTGTTTGAATAAACTTTTCATTAGCATAAACATCAAGTTTTTGCTGATCTTCTCCTTGAATATTTGTATCGCCTGCTGCACCAATAATATCGACCAAACCAGCTTTATTCACCTCATGATTTACCACTTTTGCAGCCAATCGAATAGAATTTATAAGACTTGATAATTCCCCCGAAGAATATTGAAATGAAGATTGATTTTCAATTATAAATTCTCCTAAGGTTTGCTTTTTGTGAGACATAAATACTATAATTTAATTTGTACAAATATCAATAAAATTTAATAAACTACATCGTTTTCGTTCAATATAAAATGTAACAATTAATCAACTTTAAACTATATTTGGTTGAATTATTTTTATTATGAACTTTACTATTAGAAATGCCAAAAAAAATGACATGCCTCAGGTACTTCATTTAATTAAGGAATTAGCAGCCTTTGAAAAGGAACCTGATACCGTTGAAATTACAGTTGAAGACCTAGAAAATGACGGTTTTGGTACTCCTCCTGCATTTCATTGTTTTGTTGCAGAACTAAATTCAAAAATTGAAGGCATAGCTTTAATCTACAATCGTTACTCTACTTGGAAAGGTAAAATTTTGCATTTAGAAGATTTAATTGTTAGCGAATCGATGCGAGGTTCAGGCATGGGAACGGCACTTTTAGACGAAGTGATTAAATACGGCCACGCCTTAGGGGCAAAACGCATCAATTGGGAAGTATTGGATTGGAATGAACCTGCTATTGCCTTTTACGAAAAAAAAGGCGCTAATGTAATGCGCGATTGGGATGTTGTTCAGTTAAGTGAGACTGGTATTAAAAATTATTTAGCAAAATTATAATACCGATATAATATGCAAGTATTTAAGTTTGGTGGAGCCTCTGTAAAAGATGCCAATGGTGTAAAAAATATAGCTTCAGTATTACAAAAAGTTGGTTATAAAAAAACATTGGTTGTTGTATCCGCAATGGGAAAAACCACGAATGCCATTGAACTTGTAATAAAGAACTATTTTGAAAACAAAACAGAATTACAAAGTTCACTTCAGGAGGTGAAAAAATATCACAATGAAATTTTACTCGATTTATTTGATCCCGATAGCTATCGGGATGTAAATCATCAAGCTTTTAAAAAAATCAACACGTTATTTGATGAGTTAAATAGTTTTTTAAAAACCAACAAGTCCCCTGATTACAATTTTGTTTATGACCAAGTTATAGGTTATGGAGAGCTTCTATCAACCACAATAATTAGCGAATATTTAAACACTATTGGCATAAAAAACAACTGGATTGACGTTAGAAATCAAATTAAAACTGACAATTATTATAGACGTGCCAATGTAAATTGGAGCGACACGCAACGTCTTATTTCATCAAAATTTGACCCCTCTGTTTTAAATATAACTCAAGGGTTTTTAGGTAGTGATGAAAATAATTTCACAACAACCCTAGGTAGAGAAGGTAGTGACTATACCGCTGCTATATATGCCTATTGCTTAAATGCTGAAAGCGTCACTATTTGGAAAGATGTCCCTGGTGTTTTAAATGCTGATCCGCGTTATTTTGAAAACTCACAATTATTAAATAAAATATCATATCGAGAAGCTATAGAACTAGCATTTTATGGCGCATCCGTTATTCATCCAAAAACATTACAACCTTTACAAGGCAAAGAAATTCCTCTGTTTGTAAAATCATTTTTAAACCCCGAAGCACCGGGAACTCAAATAGGAAAAAATGTAACTTTAGATCCTATGATACCGTGCTTCATCGTAAAAAAAAAACAAATATTAATTTCTTTATCGTCTCTAGATTTTTCATATATCGTTGAAGAAAATATAAGCGAAATTTTCACGCTTTTACATAGGTATAAAATGAAAGTAGATGTTATTCAAAACTCTGCTATTAGTTTTTCTGTTTGCGTTGATGATCTTTATAATAACCTTGATAAACTATTGCATCATTTAAAAGCAAAATTCAAGGTAACTAGTGATGAAAACGTGTCACTTTACACGATTCGGCATTACAATCAGTCGGCTATAAATCAAATTGAAATTGATAAAACGGTATTGTTAAAACAATTAACTCAAGGAACCGTTCAAATAGTAGTAAAACCACTGTAATTATAAAATGGTACAAATAGTTTATTTAGTACATTTACACTCATGAGTAAACCGAAAGATATAGGACTGGTAAATGCAAAAGAAGTTGCTAAAGCTATCCAACTAGATAAATATGGTTTTATAGGGACATTTATTGGTTGGCTTTTAATGAAAGTTCTTAAGATATCTACTATAAATAAATTTTACAAAAAACATAAACATCTAAAAGACATTGATTTTTTAGATAGTATTTTAGATGAATTTCAAATTAAGTTTGAAATTCCAGAAGAGGATCTAAAAAGGCTTCCAAAAGAAGGTGCCTATATAACCGTTTCTAACCATCCTTTGGGTGGAATTGATGGTATTTTATTATTGAAATTAATGCTAGAGCAACGCGATGATTTTAAAATAATAGCCAACTTTTTATTACATCGAATAGTCCCTTTAAAACCCTATATAATGCCTGTAAATCCTTTTGAAGACAGAAAGGATGCAAAGTCTAGTATTGCTGGTTTTAAAAATTCGATATTACATTTAAGAAGTGGACATCCGTTAGGTTTATTCCCAGCTGGAGAGGTTTCAACTTACAGAGATGGCAAGTTAGTAGTTGATAAACCTTGGGAAGAAGCGGCCATGAAACTGGTTAAGAAAGCTGAAGTTCCTGTTGTACCCATTTATTTTCATGCTAAAAATAGTAAACTGTTTTATAAACTTTCAAAAATAAGCGACATCTTTAGAACCGCTAAATTACCTTCGGAAGTTCTTACACAAAAACGTAGAATTATTAAAGTTAGAATAGGTAAACCCATTTCTGTAAATGATCAAAAAGAACACACCTCTCTTGAGGATTTTTCAGAGTTTTTGAGACGGAAAACCTATATGCTTTCTAATGCTTTTGAGAATAAATCTAAGATTTTAGACAACATTTCATCTACCTTAAAAACACCCAAAGCACCAAAAAACATTGTAACACCTGTTGACAATGACTTAATGATTCAAGAAGTTGATGCGCTTAGAAAAAATGATTCTAGACTTTTACAAAGTAAAAATTATGAAGTGTTTTTGGCTCCAGCAGAAAATATGCCTAACATGCTTCGTGAAATTGGTCGTTTAAGAGAAATTACGTTCAGAGAAGTTGGCGAAGGCACTAATGAAGCTATTGATTTAGATACTTTTGATAATTATTACCATCACATGTTTTTGTGGGATAACGAAAAGAAAGTACTTGCCGGCGCTTATAGAATGGGATTGGGGTCAAAGATTTTTGAACGTTATGGTATTGATGGATTTTATCTTCAAGATTTATTCAGGTTTGAACCCGAATTGTATAAAATGATGAGTCAGTCTATTGAAATGGGGCGCGCTTTCATTATAAAAGAATACCAACAAAAACCTATGCCTTTATTTTTACTTTGGAAAGGTATTGTGCATACAACCTTGCGTTTTCCTGAGCATAAATTCTTAATTGGCGGCGTTAGTATTAGTAATCAATTTTCAAATTTCTCAAAATCGTTAATGATTGAGTTTATGAAATCGCATTATTACGACCCTTATATTGCGCAATATGTGCATCCTAAAAAAGAGTTTAAAGTAAAACTTAAAGATGCTGATAAAGATTTTGTTTTTGATGAAACTGAAGCCGATTTAAATAAATTCGATAAATTTATTGATGAAATAGAACCAGGAGCCTTACGCTTACCTGTCCTACTTAAAAAATACATCAAACAAAATGCGCGTTTAGTCGCTTTTAACGTGGATCCTTTATTTAACAATTCGGTTGATGGTTTAATGTATATTAGAATTGCAGATCTACCCGAAAGTACCGTAAAACCAGTAATGGAAGAGTTCCAAGCGGAGTTGGAGCGTAAGTTTGTTGAGAATAATGGGGGTTAATCCCATTGTAATAAATTCACGATATAGAAATTTTTTAGACTACCCACGCCTTAGACCAATAGACTGCATAGACAAAAAAACATTTAGGTTTTTTGTCTATAGTACAATTAATTAAACCTAATAAGAAAAACGGGGATACTTGTTGGGCTAAATAAATCATTGCAAATTTTTAAACTTTTTAATGTTATTTTCAATGAAAAAATATTCTATTGTCCCAATCTTATTATTGTTTTTTATAAACTCTTATTCTCAGGACAAACCAAATCACGATGAATAAAGAAACAAGGGTTTCTTCAACAGAACCAAGCATAGTTATATTAATATAAACTCAGTTACGTTAGAAACTTATTCGCCTATTGATGGAGTAGTAGCTACTAGTTTAAATGTTGATAAAGCTAATGCTTACAATATACAAACTATTAATGGTTATTTTTTTTAGTCCGTATTTTTCTGCTGGTATTGGAGTTGGATTAGATGGTTACACTAATCCTAATTTTAATACATTACCTAAATTTTTAGATTTTAGAACATATTTCAGTGATAAAGCCACAAGTGTATTTATATGTGGATTATGGAACTATGGCTAAAATTGACGGAGGAAAAAAATAACGGATCAATTTTTAATATAGGACTAGGTTATAAGTTTCCTATAAAAGGCAGATTAATGATTGTAACTGATTTAGGATATAGCTATAAGTCTATTAGTAATGACGGTTTGTCTATAAGAAAATCCGAGAGTTGGGTTCAAGTAACAGGAGTAATATTAGGTTTTGGAATAATATTCTAACAACTTAATAAAATTATGATTAAAAAAATATTAAGCATAGTAGTAATTATACTACTATTCTCTTGCTATCAAGATAATGCAGTAATAGTAGCAGAAAACGCAGATAGTTCTGCCGCTAAAATAAAAATTTAAAATAGTATTTTAACCTTTTTAAATTATACCAATTGAACTATGAAATGTCTTATAGAAAACGAAGTTACTTTTTTGTTCTATGGCGCTGTGATCAATTTACATAGGCTTAGTTACAGAAATTGTAAACAAGAAAATAGAACGGAAAATGAACAAGTTTGAATGCGACATTTCATAGTTAAATTTTTATTAAATTATTAAAACCAAGGTTTTTTTCCTGCTTGATAGGTGTTATAAAATTCCTCATCAGATTTTGTTAAATAGATAATGCCTTCTATTAAACCAATTATACCTGTTAATCCAGCTCCTAATCCACAAGTTATAAAACCGAGAACAAATGTAATTACTAATAAAATAATCCCTTCTTTATTGTACCCTAAAATGAATTTATGCACACCTAAAGGTCCTAATATTATAGCTAAAACTCCAGCTAAAATTTTCTTGTTTTCGCCAGTTGCTTGTTCAAATGTTTCTTTTGCACTTTCAGCAAATTCTGAAGCTGTCTCTTTAGCTTCACTAGCAAATTCTTTAGCTTTTTCTTTAGCATCACCTGCTAATTCTTTTGCATCATCTGCTAACTCGCTTGCTTTATCACTTACTTTATCGGCAGCTTTTTTAGCACCATCTTTAGCATCACCTAACATATCGTTTAGATCATCACTTAAATTTTTTTCATCAGACATTTTAATATTCTATTTTCTGGTTAGACTATAAAGTTAATAAAAAATAAACTCTTATAACTATTTGTCTTTTATCTTAACAATATGTTACAAACTACTTCAATCAAATTATTTGAACAACATAATAACACCACCAATTGCTGTAACAATTAAAATGAAACGCCTGTAGTTTACATTAGAAATTAACTTAACAATATACGCCCCTAATAAAAACCCAATAATTACAGCAGGTATTAACACCAAGTTTAAAACCAATGTTTCGGTAGTAACCGTTTTCCAAATAAAAATATGAAATGGTAACTTAAACACATTAATGATGAAAAACAACCAAGCTGCTGTACCTATAAATTCATTCTTAGGAAAACGCATAGCCAAAAAATAAACATTAGAAATGGGTCCGGCGAGATTTCCAATCATTGTGGTGAAACCAGCTAAAAACCCTGTAATTATTGCGAATAATTTATTTGTTGGAACTTTATTAGATTTTCTGCTTTCGGTATAAAACATAATAAGAACTGAAACAATAATTATTATTGCCATTAACCTTTTAAAAACCGTTTCAGAAATATCATTACCAACCCAAACACCTACTAAAACTCCAACAATCATCCAGGGGATTAACTTTTTGATAATATGCCATTGCGCATGTCTATTATAATAAATAACCGCAAAAATATCAGCACAAATTAACATGGGCAGTAAAATACCTGTTGATGCTTTTTCACCAAAAACAAAAGCAAGTATCACCACAATAATAATACCGATTCCTTTAATTCCTGATTTGGCTAAACCCAATAAAAAAACTGCAAAACCAATAGCTGTCCATTGTAATGCAGTTAAATTGTATGATTGAAGAATTTCTAAATAAGTCAATTTGGTTGTTGGTTGTTGGTTGTTGGTTGTTGGAAAAAGGTAAATATTACTTATTCAAATGCCTTATCTATTGGTTCCCAAAGTTCAATCTTATTGCCATCATTGTCTAAAATCCAACCAAATTTTCCATACTCGTATTCTTGAACCTCACCAACAATAGTAACCCCTTCTTCTTTTAAAGCTTTAAGTAATTCTTTTAGATTTTCAACACGATAATTAAACATGAAATCCTTTTTTGAAGGCTCATAATATTTTGTGTCTTCAGGAAAAGGACTCCATTGGGTTGAGCAATCTTTCCCATCTTTATCTTTCCACCAAAAGGTACAACCGTAATCATCAGTATTAAAACCTAAATGCTTTTTATACCAATTTTTTGATGCTTTTGGGTCTTTCGTTTTAAAAAACAACCCACCTATTCCCGTTACTCGATTTTTCATTCCTCTTCATAACCCTCTCAAAAGGAGAGGGAATTTTTTAGTTAAACTTAATTATTTTTTAAATGCAAATTCATAAATACCTATCCATTCTTCGGTGCTTACTTTTGCGGTTAATTCGCCTATTAAATCAAAAGGAATATCATCCATTCGTTTAAACCTGATACAACTTTTACCCATATCTAATTTATACTTGCAACGTTTAGCGTATTCTGAAATAAACCAATCCATTAAATCTTTTTTTGAATATAGTACCATACTATAAACAGCTACAAAGTTTTTTTGAGATGCCAAATTCATAAATGGTAATGGTGATTTTGGGTCGCAATGGTAACCATCCGGATAAACTGTATGAGGCACAACATAACCTAACATGCCATATATCATTGCTTCTTCAATACCTTTTGGAAGGTTGCTTAAAATTTGTTGTCTTAATTTAGAAACTGGTTGTTTTCTATCTTCTGGTAATTCATCTAGGTATTGTTTTGGTGATGTTGCTTTTGATTGCATTTCTGTAATTTTTTGAAATCATATAAAGTTAACAAAATTTCGCTTTAATTTTATCCACTATCGTTTGAGCCAATTTTTTTTTACTTTCTATGGTCCAGCCGGCAACATGAGGTGAAAGCAAAACGTTTTCGGCTTTGATTAAATATTGAAATGCTTCTGGCAGATTTTCAATAGCACTTCGACTGCGCTCAGTGTGACATTCATTAACTATAGAAGGTTTGAATAAATTTTCAAAAGATGCCTTTTCGTATTCTAAAACATCTAATCCTGCTCCTAAAATTTTACCTGATTTTAAGGCGGACACCAAATCTGCAGTTACTACACTTTTGCCTCTTGCGGTATTAATAAGCCAAAACGGTTTTTTAACTTGATTAATAAACGCTGTATTAATCATATTTAAAGTTAAAGGTGTTTGCGGCGTATGCAAACTCACCACATCAACTTTTTCTTGAAAGGTTTTAAGTGATACTTGTTTTGCATTTTCGTCCTCAACATTATCTTTTATATCATAACAAAGCACGGCAACATCAAACCCTCGTAGCTTTTTCGCGAAGGCTTTCCCCATGTTACCGTAGCCAATTAAGCCTATTGTTTTTCCGTCTAGTTCAATGCCTCTGTTATCTTCACGCAACCAGTTACCTTTTCGGACTTCCGCATCAGCTTTGTTTAGTTTATTAAAAAGTGATAAAAGCATGCCTAAGGCATGTTCACCAACTGCATTTCGGTTTCCCTCAGGAGCTGAAATTAAATAAATCCCTTTTTGTTCAGCGTAATTACAATCTATATTTTCCAACCCTGCACCTACACGCCCAATAAATTTGAGGTTTTTTGCAGCATCAAGAAATTGTTTATCAATAGTGAAACGACTTCTTAAAATAATGCCATCATAATCTTTAATTTTAGCTTGAATCGTTTCTTTTGAAGATGCATAGTCTTCATGATTAGTAAAACCTAAATCGTTAAGTTGATTTATTAATAATTCGTGGTTAGTATCTAGGTGAAGTATTTTCATAAGTACAATGATTGAGGTCTCGACTTTAGCCTGTCTTGAGCAACAGACGAAAGGCTCGACCAGACATTTTATTATATTTTTGGGTAATGGGTTTGTGTCTTTTCATGGTCTATTTTTCCAGTATGCGCAGTGCTTAATTTTTCGAATAGCAGTACATGAACTTCTTCATCGTTTTTTGTGAATGGATTATGCTCTACCCCTTTTGGTACCACAATAATTTCGCCTTCGTTTACAACTTCTGTTCGGTCTCTGAATTGCATATATAAGGTGCCCTTGATGACTTGAAATAATTCGTCTTCATCATCATGACTGTGCCAAACAAATTCGCCTTTAAGTTTCGCCAATATAACCTGCATATTATCTACCACTGCAATTTGATGTGGATGCCAATTTTTATTAAATTTTGAAAGCTTGTCCTTTATGTTTATACTTTTCATGATGTAAAATTACGAAGTTTTGCGTTAGGGATTGAACGGCTTGTTTGATCCCGATGATAATCGGGAGAGTAGTGAGCCCGACCTCCCGATAGCTATCGGGAGTGGTAACGCCCAAGTATTAAATACCGAGAATCATTTTTGCTATCCAAAAATAGAGTAGAATACCTAAAATATCGTTGCTAGTAGTGATAAAAGGACCAGTGGCAATTGCTGGATCGATGCCGCGTTTGTTTAGAAACAATGGCACAAACGTACCGATGAGTCCTGCCACAATAATAACGGCCACAAGAGATACTGATATAGCCAAAGCGGTGTATAATTCGCCTTTGAAAGCCCACACGAATAAGAATAAAAATATGGCTAGAATAACGCCGTTGAGAGCCGCGAGTAACATTTCTTTTATTAATCGGCTATTAACACTTCCACGAACATCATCATTAGCCAAACCTTGCACGATAATGGCGCTAGATTGTACGCCTACGTTTCCAGCCATGGCAGCAATTAGCGGCGTAAAAAAGAATAATATTACGGCTTTACCTGTAAAAAGTCCTTCGAAACCTTCCATGATTAAGAAAGCACCAATACCACCAATTAAACCTAAAAATAGCCAGGGTAAACGAGCTCTGGTAAGCTCAAGAATACTATCATCTGCCTCTACATCACCAGTAATACCTGCTGCCATTTGGTAATCTTTATCGGCTTCTTCTTTTAAGACGTCAACAATATCATCAATGGTAATTCTGCCTAAGAGCATTTTATTTTCGTCTACAACTGGTATTGCTTCTAAGTCATATTTTGCCATAACTCTGGCTACTTCTTCAACATCATCATGAACATTAACATAGTCCACATTAACCTTTACTAAGTCTGCTATTTTTTGCTCGCTTTTAGCAACAATTAAATCTTTTAAAGAGAGGCGACCTATAAGCCTTTCTTCCTTATTTACTACGTAAATAGAATGCACACGTGTTACTTCTTCGGCTTGACCACGAATTCTGCGCATGCAACCAGCAACCGTCCATGTTTCATAAACTTTAACTAACTCTTTTGCCATGAGTCCACCTGCTGTATCTTCATCGTAAGCTAAAAGTTCGGTAATTTCTGCCTTGTGTTCTTCATCTTCAATTTGAGCTATTACAGCTAGTTGACGCTCTTCCGATAATTCTGAAATAATATCTGCCGCATCATCGGTATCTAATTCTTCAACTTCTTCGGCAATTTCTTTGGCAGAAAGATTTTTTAAGACTTTTTCCCGATTGTCTTCATCCATCTCCATTAAAATGTCAGAAGTGGTATCGGAATCTAGAAGTTTAATGACATACACTGCCTCTTCTAGCATTAATTCATCTAAAATTTCGGCAATATCAGCGTAGTGGTACTCATCTAATAGTTTGTGAAGTTCTTTATCGTTCTGTTCCTCGATAAATAGCTCAACTTGCTTAATGAGTTCATCAGTTAATTGAAATTGTATGTTTTCGTTATCTTCCAAAAAATATGTATTTCGTCCCGAAAGCTTTCGGGAGCGCTCAGTGTGACATTAGGTTTATTATTCTGTATCGTTTTCTAATAATTGTGTAAGCTCCATAAAAGCTTGAACACTCAATTGTTCTGGACGTTTTTCAAATATACTATTTGCTTTTAAATTATCAGATAAATTGAATGTTTTTAAACTGTTACGAAGTGTTTTTCTGCGATGTTGAAAAGCGGCTTTAACGACTTTAAAAAAGAATTTGTCATCACAAGGTAAAGAATAGTCAGCTTTTCTTGTGAGTCTTAAAACACCTGAATCTACTTTTGGTGGTGGGTTAAAAACGTTTGGTGGAACCGTAAATAAATATTCGGCATCATAAAACGCTTGTGTTAATACGGATAGAATCCCATACACTTTACTCCCTTCTTTTGAGCAAATACGTAGCGCAACTTCTTTTTGAAACATCCCAGAGAATTCAGGGATTTGATCCCGCATTTCTAAAGTTTTAAAAACGATTTGTGTTGAAATATTATAAGGAAAGTTACCAATGATAGCAAATGGTTCTCCTTTAAACACTTCATTTAAATCGTATTTTAGAAAGTCTTTTTCTATAATTCTTGGTGCGAGATTAAGATAATTGGATTGGAGATATTCCACCGACTCGGGATCAATTTCAATAACATAAGTTGTTTTCTCTTTTTTTAGCAAATATTTGGTAAGCACACCCATCCCTGGACCAATTTCTAAAACATTTTTGTAGTCTTTTAAAATGAGTGTGTCTGCTATTTTTTCTGCTACAGTCTCGTCATTTAAAAAGTGCTGACCTAAATATTTTTTTGCTTTTACCAGATGCTGCTTGGGTTTATATACCACTAATTATAGGGTGTTTTATGAGAAATACGAAGATAGTAAGTTTTGCTCGCAAAGACGCTAAGACGCAAAGTTTAATTGAAATGCATTTTCATGCCTTCGTGTGATGCCTTGAATCCTAAATCTTCATAAAATTTAATGGCTTTTGGCCTCATTTTATCAGTGGTTAATTGTAATACATGAGCTTTCTTTTCTTTTGCTCTGTTTATAACCCACTCAAGCATTTTCTTTCCAAGCCCAAAACCTCTTTGATCCTTTCTAATTCTTACAGCTTCAATTTGAGCTCTAATACCACCACGATAGGTTAAATATTGAATGAAAGTAAGCTGTAAAGTACCAACTATTTCGGACTTTTCATTTTCAACCACTATGAGTTCTTGATTATCGTCTGAATTAATTTTATTAAAAGCATCAATGTATTCGTTTGGTAGTGGTACTTGAAAATTCTCTCTTGTTTTACCGAGTTCATCATCGGCAATCATTTCAACAATATGTGAGACATCGTTTTCTGTTGCTTTTCTGAAAATCATATTTAGTTGGTTAATATTTATTGGGATTAGCCACGAATACACAAATGTTTTATTGCTTACCTACCCACGGGTTAAATTCGTTTCTTAGCTCTTTTTCTAAGTTAGTCATTATAAACTGCATAATGTCTTTTGTTTTTTCATCTCCATAATCGGATTTAGCAATTTCAAAGTAACTCACAGTAAACGTTGCGTTTTGAATTAGCTGTTCTCTATGACAAAGTTTCAAACCATAAGTAGAACTATTCACTTTCTGAAAACAATGTTCTTTTATTCTTTTGGAAAGGTTTTCAGATTTACCAATATAAAAATCGAAACTTGTTTTTGAATCATCTCTTATATTGAATCGCATCAATGAAATTTTAGGAGTTTTTTTAGGAGTACTATTTGATTTCCAATTCTTCTGAAAATCACTTACATTAAAACCTATATTTGGTTTGATGATAAATAAGTAAATTCCAAAATTTAGATTACTAGGTAAATTTTTGATGTATTTATCTTTAAAATCATTTTCACAAATATTATTCTCTAGACTCTTTACTGCTTCTTTTTTTAAATTTGGCAGGAACGAACTCCATTCTCTTTTAACGACTGATAGAAAAGTTTGAATAATAATTGTTAGCTATTTAAAATTAACCGTATATTCATCTACAATTTCAAGTTCGGTCCTAAAAGCCAGCATTTTATCTGCAAATTTTTTTAATCCTTCTTGTCTCAATTTATCAGCGTCTTCTTTATAATAAGCATCCAACGCTTCGCGTGAATATGAACGGTATTGAACGGAATAGGTGACACCTCCCATATCTTCTTCTACTAAAACTCTAGATAAAGTTGCCTTTTCAAATTTTCCTGTGCCTAAAACTTGTGGAATATGTTCTTTTATCCAAGTAAGCCATTCGTCGTGAATGGATTCCTCTATGTTTACTGTTACATTGTATATTATCATTTTTATTTATAAGGTTTTTGTAAATAACATGAGTTCTTCTTCGTCTTCAAAGGGCGTTACTTTTTTTTTATATATTAATCCTAGTTTTTTTAATAACTTAATAGAACTATCATTATCTGGAGTTGTTATGGCTATTATTTTAACTAATTTAAATACATTTTTTGCAAGTTTAATAATTTCAATGGATGCTTCGTGAGCAAGTCCTAAACTTTCATAGTTTGGAAGCATTGCAAAACCAACATCTACATATTCTAAAGTATCTCGTTTTATGAGTCCACAAGTACCAATAGGTTTATTGTTTTCTGCTTTAAGTAATAGTTTATAGAACCCAAAACCATGAGTTTTATAGCTTTTTAAATGACCTGTTTCTATTCGTTCTTCGGCTTCTTTAATAGTTTTAGTCTTTCTATCTCCAATATATTTTATCCAAATGGGTGAGTTAACCAGTTCTAAAAAGAAAGGAGCGTCTTTTAATGTGAATTTAGAAATAAGCAATCTATTAGTTTCGGCGACTATCATATTAATTTATAGCATCTCCTCTTAATAATCTATAGCGCTTTCTTGCATCGACAAAATAAATACTATCGGCATGATTAAAAATAATTTGTTCATACAAGGTCTTTGCCTTTTCAGGGAGATTTAACTGATTCTGATAAATTTCTGCTAAATGAAAATAGGCATCATCAATTAAAATACCATCTCTATAATTATCAATAATAGCTTGGTAATTTGTCTTAGCCTTTTCAAATTGAAATTTTAATTCGAATAATTGAGCCTGTTTGTATAAAGCTTGAGCAATTATAGGTTCTGTTTTATGTTCTTCTAGAATTTTGTCTAATAAATTAATGGCTTCTTCATTCCTGTTTTGAAAAGCTAATAAGTCTGCTTTTGCATAACGCTTTAATGCGGTTTGAAGTGAATCTTCATACTTATTATCAGAAATCAGGAGTTTTAAATCAAGTGCATCATTGGCTATAAGTTGAGATGTTGAGGATTTTAAAATTTTAAGTTGAGATTCTGCCCATTTGAAATCACCTTTATAATAACTGGCTTTAGCAACTTTAAAACGCGCCACTTGCGAAATGGTACTATTTTTAAGGTTTCGCTGAATTTGTGTGTAATATATTAAGGCTTTATTAAATTGTTCTTGTAAGACTAAAATATCACCCAACTCTAATTTAACTTGCGCTTTTTCTATGGCTGCTAAAGGGAGCCTTAAACTGTTTTCTAGGAATCTTGTAGCTTCTTGTGTTTCGTTTAAATAAAAGGCTAAAAAGTGCCCATAAGAAATTTGCAATTCTAAAGTTTCAGATTGATCTCCAAATGTTTTTAATAACTCTAAATATTTACTTTTAATAACACCATAATTAGATTTTGAACTTTCTTTAATATCAATTTGAAGTAAATTTTGATGTGCATCAAGTTTTGTTTCAGCATCTTGAGCTGTTTCTATCATGTAATTGAAAACATCTCGAGCAATTTCATTTTCATTTTCATTTGAAGCCATTAATGCGATCTCTTCAATTCGGCTTAAACTTTCCGGTTGTCTTTTATAAATCGCTTTTTCTTGAGTAAATGCCTTTTTAAAATCTTTTTGTTGAATAAACAGCCAACTTAATAATTCATTCCAAAGGATATTGGGTTCTTGTTGTATTTTTTTTAGAAGAAGTTTGCGAAATAAAATATTGTTTTCATTAGTGCTGTCCTCAGTTATAAAATCATTAATAGCACGTTTAACATCTCTAATAACTACAGGGTTTGATTCTGCAAAATTGATATAACTATTAAGCATTTTTTCAATGTTGCCTTGTTCTCCATAAATTTGTGCAAGTTGTACATTGAAATTAAATTCTGGGTTTAACACCGCAGCTTTTTCATAAGAAACTATTGCCTCATCCAAAAGTGAATGTTTTTGAAAACTTCTAGCTACAGCAAATACATGACTTGCTTTTTCATCAATTGTGGCTATGGCTTTCTGATAGTTTTCATTGGCCTTTAATAAATCATTTTTAAGCTGAAAATTATATCCTAACTCCACAATAAAAGCTGGATATTTAATGCGTTCTAGCAATTTTAATATAAATTTTTCAGCCTCATCATATTGCTCTAATTGCTGATGTGTACTTATAATTTGATTGATGTAATTAATATTTGAAGACGATTTTGCATACAAGTTTTCATACTCAATCAATGCCTTTTCATATTCGCCTTTTTGGAAATAGTCTTTAGCCAGCATAGCATTTTGTGAATACAAAACACTGGATATTAATAAGCAAAAAGATAAAATATGTCGCATACCGTAAATATAGCAAATGTAAGGTGTTGATATTGTAAAAGTTTTTATAAAATTAATGGCATTTAATTTTGAGATCCCAATAGTCATCGGGATTAGTTCAACTAAAATTTTTGAATGCGTTTTGCAAATTTTTCAAAAACGAGTTTTACTAAAAAGTGCCCGATTTAAAATCGGGCACTTACCAACCAATACTAATTTTCTATTAACTACTTGTTAATTAAATACTCGATTGGGGACAGTCTTTATTTCTTATATTTATAAGAACGACTATTTTCAATAAATATTATTGAATTGCATCAAGAGTTTTATTTGAAAAAATCCCTATTTACTCGCAATGGTTGTTGTTTTATCATCAGATTTAGACCATTCGAAATCTGATGATAAAACTTTAGTTGCGAAAAAAATCAAAGCAATTAAAAGGACAATGCGCTTAACATTCTTCATAATTTGTAGGTTAAATAGATTTGGTTAAACGAAATTGAATAATAAATATTAAAAAATCAAATAAATAAAAGAAAATTCGTTAATCGGCATGTGTAATTTGTATTTCAACGATAAAAACGATTTAAAAATTATAATATTGTAAGATTTTAACTTAAATTAAAAACACCCCTAAAGTCCCCTCGAGGGGACAATATTCAATTTATAATTTTAAAACCAGTATAAGGTTGAAGTGCTTCAGGAATAAGAATTCCGTCTTCCGTTTGGTAATTTTCTAGAATTCCAGCTAAGACTCTAGGCAGTGCCAAAGAGCTTCCATTAAGCGTATGCGCTAATTCGTTTTTACCATCACTATTTTTAAATCGAAGTTTTAAACGATTCGCTTGAAACGTTTCAAAATTTGAAACAGAAGAAATTTCTAACCATCTATCTTGAGCCGTAGAAAACACCTCAAAATCATAGGTTAAAGATGCCGCAAAAGATGTATCGCCTCCGCATAAGCGTAAAATTCTATATGGTAATTTTAACTCTTTTAAAATATCTTTTACATGGTCAATCATGCCATCTAAAGCTTCATAAGATTTGCTAGGATGCTCAACACGAATAATTTCAACTTTATCGAATTGATGTAGCCTATTTAATCCTCGAACATGCGCGCCGTAACTTCCTGCCTCACGACGAAAACATGGTGTATATCCTGTAATACTCACAGGAAGTTCATTTTCATTTAAAACCACATCTCTAAAAATATTGGTTCCAGGTACTTCAGCAGTTGGTATTAAGTATAAATTATCTTCTGTAACATGATACATTTGCCCTTCTTTATCCGGCAATTGCCCTGTCCCAAAAGCAGAAGCTTCATTAACCATAAGTGGTAATTGATATTCTGTATAACCAGCAGCTGTATTTTTGTCTAAAAAGTAAGCAATTAATGCACGTTGTAATCTAGCTCCTTTTCCTTTATAAACTGGAAATCCAGCGCCCGTAATTTTGTTTCCTAACTCAAAATCTATAATGTCATACTTTTTTGCTAATTCCCAATGTGGTAAGGCACCATCGTGTAGTTTTGGAATATCTCCTTCTTTAAAAACTTCTTCATTATCTAATTCTGAATTACCTTTTGGTACAACATCATGAGGTACATTTGGAATTTTATAAAGTAATTCATTTAAAGCTTCTGCTTTATTATTTAACGCATCAGAAAGTTCCTTTGAAGTGTCTTTTAATTGGCTTGTTTTTTCTTTTAAAAGATTAGCTTTTTGAACTTCACCAGATTTATACAAGTTTCCTATTTCTTTTGATAAAGTGTTAGATTCAGCCAAAGTATTATCTAACTCTGTTTGAAGACGTCTTCTATCTTCATCAAAAGTAATCACATCATTAATCATTTGCGTCGCATCAATATTTCGTTTTGCTAATCGGGTAATAACTAATGCTTTGTTTTCTCTAATAAAAGGAACTTGTAACATGACATGAAAATTTAAGCGACAAATTTAATGAATTGAATAGAATTCTAATGGTAAACAGATGCTTTTATATTACTCTTTTTAGCCACAAATTCACGAATTTTAATCCTCTACTTAATTATGATTGTTATTGCACAAATAAAAAACCTTTTAGATTTTTAAACTTTAGTTTTCTTTTGAAGGTAAAATCCAATGGCTATGCTTTAAAGCATCCCACTCTACATTAGCAATATCAATGTCCGGGTTAATTAAGGTTTTATAAGGCTTTCCGTTAACGCTAACTTTAGAATTTATATACACCGCAACATCTTGTCCTTGATTTTTAAAATCTTGTTTTAAACGTTGTGCAAATTGCCAAATAACATCTGGTTTTGTACTTGCAGATCTTTTTTGTTTTGTACTTAAATAGTTATTTAGGTCAATATAAGTGCGTTTTCCTGATTCTTTATTTTCAACCCAATATGAGGTTTGCCCACTTTTTAAGCGAAGCATCATTCGCCATGACAATCTGTGTCCTTCCTCAGTCCAAAGCACATCATCTTCAATAAAATGGTGTCTTAAAGGTAAGCCTATTTGAATTATAAAATAGATTGAAAAAACTATAATTAGAGGTGTTTTTAAATTCGGAATAGTAATCTCATTTAACGAATAAAAGGGCTTCTTTTTTAAAAATAGCTTTTGAATTTTTTCGGCAGGAAAAAAGAATAAAGAAAATGCTAAAGCTAAATATGGAAATATGCCAATTTGAAATATAAATGAATTAAACAAATGAAAGAAAATAGAGCCTATAAAGGCATATTTTCTTGTGGGTTTAAATAGTAATAAGGGTATAATTAAACCGTCAAACAAAATACCACCATAAGCTAACATGTAATGTAGCCATTTTTGCTGAAGAAAATCACCAACAAGAATATAATCCTCTTTCCCTTTCATCATCAATTCAATAACTGATGTATCTAACCAATCAGGATAAAATTTGGCTACAGAAGCATAAGTGTAAACAATAAACAACTGAAGAATAATAACCCAACGACACCATTGTGGCATGGAATAACTCTTAATTTCGGGTTTTAATTTAGCATCAACTGATGCATATTTATACGCTGGAAGAAACACCATAATTCCACTTAATAGCATCAATAAATAATAATGATTGTTATATGAGGATTTTTGCATTAAATAGGTTGCGGACCACATAATTGCAAATGCAAATATGCTAAATCGGTATTTATAACCTACCATAACGAGTAAACCAAAAACACCCATTATAGCATAGTAATAATACATCCCATTTCCTGGTATTGGCTGTAAAAATTCAAAACCTATAAAATTAAAAGTGAAATCTGGCTCAACTAAGGTCCGTTTTACCCAACCCGTGAAAATGGCGCCTACAGATTCTAAAAAACAAAGGCCTCCGAAAATAATTCTAAAAATGATTAATGCTGAATTGTCAATATGTTTAAACAGCCAATTATTCAGCATTTTGGTTTGAAATATACTCCAATGCGGTGTCTTTATCTTTTGCAAGTTGACCTTTTAAAGCTTCAACCGATTCAAATTTTTCTTCATCGCGAATACGGTGCAGTAAATCTATCTTTATAGTGTCTTCATAAATATCTTCATCAAAATCAAAAAAATGTACCTCAATAGTTTGCCTACTTCCGTTAACTGTAGGATTCATTCCTATATTCATCATCCCATAAACAAGTTTATCCTTAATCATAGAACTCACAATGTATGACCCTTGTTTAGGAATAATTTTATAATCTTCTTCAATTTCAATATTAGCCGTTGGAAACCCTAATTCTTTTCCTAAACCTTTACCTTTTTTAACTTTTCCAGTTAACATAAAATTATACCCTAAATACGCATTAGCCTTATGTATTTCTCCCGCAATTAAAGCGGTTCTAATTTTTGTTGAGCTTACTGCAACATCATTAATATCTTGAGCAGAAATTTCTTCTACTTCAAAGCCATAAGTTTCTCCAAAGGTTTTTAAATCATTAATATCTGCATTCCTATTTCTACCAAATCTATGGTCGTAACCAATAATAACCTTTTTTGCGTTTAGTTTATCAACTAAAATCTCTTTAACGAAATCTTCAGCTGAAAGTCTTGAAAACTCCTGCGTAAACTTTTTTATAACTAAGTAATCTAATCCTAGATTATATAAAATATTATGGCGTTCGTTAATGGTATTGATAAGTTTTATGTTAGAATCTTTTTGTAACACCATTCGCGGATGCGGAAAAAAAGCGAGTATTACAGATTGTAAACCTTCCTCTTTTCCTGTGTTAATTAAGCGTTTGATTATTTTTTGATGACCAATATGAACACCATCAAAAGTACCAATGGTAACAACGGTTTGTTTATCTGGTAAGGTATTTAAATTACGCCTTGTTTTCAAGCTTTTTATTTTATACAAAACTAGGTATAAAGTCACTTAAAACAAACTTTAAACGTTTATTGTAAGCTGAACGTATAATTTATTTCATTTATAATTTGTGGAACTTCTTCTATTTTAAAACTTAGGTGTAATTGAAAATTTATGTTATCTATCTTAGTTACCAATAACTTACCCTGATTGATTTTATAATATCCTGTTTTCCCTTTGCAATAACACCACCTTGCAAAAAAGAGTTTTCTATCTTTTAAATCTTCAGTTTCAACTTCAAGATTGTTTGTTAATTCAATAAAAATTTCTTCTCTATAACCACTATCTGCATAATTAGCATTTCCCTGTTTCTTGTATTCAAACTTTAATACAGAATGAATCCCATCCATCATTTCGGGATACATACGCCCTAAATTGTCAGTTTTAATTTGAAGGGTTTTGTTTTTAAAAATTTCAAAAGAACAAGTGCCATCTTCTGGACATGTCTTTTTAGAAACTTTCGTTGCTGTTGTTGCTGTTAATTCGCTTTTAGCTTTACATGAAACTAAACAAATTATCAAATAAAATACATACAAATACCTCATAAACAAATATATGTTATTTTAAAATGACAGCTTATTTTTTGCAATTCATACTTTAACAGCCTATTTTTAGCAAGCCTAATAAAAATCTAACCTAATTGTTATGAGACTTTTTACCATGAAAAACAATTTATGCCTACTGCTGTTTTCATTCTTTTTAACAACACTTTCTGCCCAAAACAATCAAGACATTTGGTCTAAGGTTTCTAAAAAAGATGCCTCAATTGGGAAAAAAATGTTGAGGAAAACCGAACCTTTAAAATCTGTTTACTATCAATTAGATATAAACAAATTAAAAAACACTTTAAGTCGCGTTTCAAAGAACGCTGCAAATGAGAAAACATCTAACGAGATTATCCAATTCCCCAATAGTCAAGGCGGTTTTGATGACTTTAAAATACAAGAGTCTTCAATATTAGAGCCCACTTATCAAGAAAAACATCCTGAATTACGGACTTATATTGGTCAAAACACTAAAACCCCTTCATCTATAATTAGTTTTAGCATTACACCACAAGGGTTGCATGCCATGACACTGTCTTCAAAAACAGGCACCCAGTTTATTGATCCATATACCCAAAACGATACTTACATCGTTTATGATAAAGGAAATCTTCCAGCTTTAAAAAAAGAGTTTCAATGTTTTGTACCAGATGATATGACTCTTGCTAGAGAAACAAGTAAAAGTTTAAAATCTCAAAGAAATGCTAACGATAGTGCATTAAGAACCTTTAGGTTAGCATTAGCTTCTACCATTGAGTATTCTGAATTTCATTGGATGGCTGCTGGTTTAACGGCAGCAGATACTGAAGCTGACCGCAAAGTAGCAGTACTTGCTGCTATGGTAGTTACCATGAATCGTGTTAATACCATTTATCAAAGAGATTTAGCCCTTAAAATGATTTTAGTTGATAATACTGATATCATTTTTATTACAACTGATAACTTTACTAATAATGATGCAGACTTATTAATTGATGAAAGTCAAACTGAAATTGATGCTGCAGCTACTGCAACACCTTTTAGCTATGATATAGGTCATACATTTAGTACAGGCGGTGGTGGGTTGGCATCTTTAAATTCACCTTGTGTTGATGGTTTAAAAGCCAAAGGTATTACTGGATTATCATCACCTGTAGGTGACGCTTATGATATTGATTTTGTAGCCCATGAAATAGGGCATCAATTTGGTGCGCCTCATACCTTTAACGGAGATGCAGGTAATTGTGCTGGAGGCAACAGAACTGCAAGCAATGCTTATGAACCTGGTAGTGGAAGCACAATAATGGCTTATGCAGGCATTTGTGCGCCACAAAACGTTCAATTTCAAAGTGATGCTTATTTTCATCAAAAGAGCATACAAATGATTTGGGATAATATCACTACAGGTTTAAGTACATGTGCCACAGAAACAGCATTAGCAAATGGTGCTCCAACTGCAAATGCTGGTCCTGATTACACCATTCCAATTTCTACGGCATACAAGCTTATAGGAAGTTCGACGGATCCTGACGGTAGCACTTTTGGACATACCTATACGTGGGAACAATATGATTTGGGGCCTGCTGGTCTTCCTGTAGAGACTAACACTACAGGGCCTTTGGTGCGTTCATTTGAAGGCACAACAAACCCAATTAGAAATATTCCAGAATTTGCGAGTTATGTTGCTGCAGGTGGTGGCTCAACGACTTGGGAAAAAATTCCATCTGTTAATAGAACCATGACTTTTAGATTGACTGTAAGAGACAATGATGTTATAGGACCAAACGGAGGTGGACAAACCGCTGTTGATGAAATGAAGGTATTTGTAAATAGCACCGATCCATTTGCAGTTGTAAACCCCTTTTCATGGGCTCAAGGTTCTACTCAAAATATTGAATGGGTGGTTGGCCAATCGGCAGATGTAGGCACTATTAATTGTCAATTTGTTGATATTAAATTATCAACTGATGGTGGATTAAATTTTACTACGATTGCTTCTAATACGTCTAACGATGGTTCTTTTTCTTATACCGTTCCTACAACAATAGCAGACACTTCAAATGCCAGAATATTAATTGAAGCCGTAGATAATATTTTTTATGATGTTTCAGATTTTAATTTCAATATTTCGGCTGAGCCAGATTTCTTTATAGCGAATGAAACTTTAACCCCAATTAACTGCGGAGAAACTACCGTTGTATATAATTTTGATTATGTTGTAGTTAATGGTTTTTCTGATAATACAACATTTAGTGCTTCAGGAATTCCAGGTAGTGGCACTGTAGCATTTTCTCCAACAAGCCGAAGCACCTCTGGTCCTGTTACCATGACTATTAGTGATTTAGATGGGGTCGCTCAAAACAATTATAATATTACCGTAACCGGAACAGTAACATTCCCTGCTAAAACTAAAAGTAAAACTATTGATTTTCCTTTCTTTAATGGCTTATGTACTTCTGTAGCTAATATAGAATTTGAGACAAGCACAACTTTAGTTCAATTTAATACTATAAATCAATCTTCAGCAAAACCTTCAGGGTATACAGATTATAGTCCTTCTCCAACAGATGTTAATAGAAATAGCGCATACGATTTAATTGTAAACGTGAATACTGATGGAGGTTTTACCACTAACACAACTGCATGGATAGATTGGAATCAAAACTGCGAATTTGATATAGGTGAAGAATATGTAATAGGAGATGCTTTTAATTTAGACAATGAACCTATAGTAGGTACTCCAATTTCAATAACTATTCCTAATGATGCTGTTTTAGGAAGCACAACAATGCGCATCACGACTAAATATGAGGGTGATTTTGGAGGTGAGCTTCCTGCTTCTTGTGAAAATGGTTTTGATGGTGAAGTTGAAGATTATTCACTTAATATTATGCCAACACTTTCAGTTGAAGCATTTGGTTTTGAAAACTTTGTAGTTTATCCTAATCCAAATAAAGGTGAATTTACTATTAAATTAAATGCTGCTTTATCAAGTAGAGTTAAAGTTGACCTAATTGATTTAAGAGGTCGAGTTATTTATAGTAATATTTATAATGATGGTGGTGACTTTGAGGAAACGGTAAGTTTAAAAAATGTGCAATCTGGTATGTACATTTTAAATACTAGTGATGGTTTGCGACGATCGACTAAAAAAATTATAATAGAATAATAACTTAAGTTCGATATAATAATAAGTATAATCAGCTAAACAAATAATTGATTTTCTGCTTAGTAAAACAGATATTAAAGAACTTTTTCACAACCCACCCCTTAATCCCCGCCAAGGAGGGGAAACTCATACGCTACGGTTTCCCTCCTAATAAGGAGGGATTAAGGGAGGTGTAAAGTTAATTTATTCAAACCCCAATTATTGTTTTCAAAAAAAGCTAGGCCAATCTCCTTTGGCTTTACACCTTAAATTAAATTGTTCTTACATCAAACTCAGGTTAATACCTTTTTTATTTAGCATTAAACGTATTCATAGTATTGTTTATGCCTGCTAATCCAAAAGATTTAATAAGGGCTATTGATTTATCTAAACGTTCTTTGAGTTGATCTAATTCCTCAGTTGTCCATTCTCCTAAAACATAATCTACTTGCCTCCCTTTACCAAAAGCATCACTTATACCAAATCTATATCGATTGTATTTTGTGGTATTTAACTTGTCTTGAATATCCTTTAAACCGTTGTGCCCACCATCACTTCCTTTCGTTTTTACACGGATACTACCAAAGGGTAAATTTAAATCGTCAGCAATAACCAATAGATTTTCTAAAGGAATTTTTTCTTTAGTCAACCAATATAGAACAGCTTTTCCGCTTAAATTCATATAGGTATTTGGTTTTAGTAAGATAAATGTTCTCCCTTTTAATTTATAAGTAGATACATCTCCCAACTTTTCAGTTTTAAAGCTTAAATCTTCTTGTTTAGCAAAATAATCTAAAACTTTAAAACCAATATTATGACGTGTGCTTGCATATTTCTCGCCCATATTTCCTAAACCAACTATTAAAAATTTCTTCATGGAATCTTGTGCTTCTATATGGTTTTTCTTTTTAAATAAGTTTGACAAAAACTGCCACATGATATTATTTTTTATTTATAGAACTCATCTTGACTTTTTCTATTTCCTAAAACCTGCCTGCCGGCAGGCAGGAATGCCTAAAATTCGTCCATATTTTGTCTATTTTCTTATGCGTAGCGATGCTATGCCTTTCAAAAATAGTCTCATTTGAGCAAATTTCAGCTCATTTTCGGTTAAAAATTAAAAGTCAAGATGAGTTCTGAAGCTAAAATACATTAAACATGCCAAAAAATTAGTGTTTACTTTATATCTGGCTATTTTTTCCGCGTTAGGGATAGTAGTGGAAAGCCCACAGCCCGACGTAGGAGGTGCGAGGACTTGCAACGGATAGCCCGACCCCTTTTGGGGTAACGCCCAAATTTTTATTATAAAAAAAGCATCCTAAAAAATCAGGATGCTCTTTATTATTTAATTGAGAATAATATCTATTCTTGAGTTGCAGATGTTTCTGCTCCTTCTGCTGCTCCTTCAGCTCCTTCAGCGCCTTCTTCTCCTTCTACTCCTTCTTCTTCATCTTCTTCATCTTCAATTGCTACTCTAGATGTGCTCACTCTACAAACTACAGTAGTATCTGTCTGTAAAAACGTATAATCTCCACCAGGTAAATCGCCTACTGCTACTTTATCGCCAATTTTTAGAGGTGTAATATCTATCTCTATAAAATCTGGTAAGTTAGCTGGAAGTGCTTTAATACGAAGTTTTCTGTTATTTCTTCTTAACACACCACCGTTTTTAACACCTTTAGAATTACCAACAAGGTGTACAGGAATATTTAAAGCAATTTCTTTATCTTCAAATAATTGATAGAAATCTACGTGTAAAATTCTGTCTGTTACTGGGTGAAATTGAATGTCTTGAAGTACTGCGTTTAAAGTTTCTCCGCTTTCTATATTAATCACAACTGTATGCGCATTAGGCGTGTATACAAGTTTAGAGAAAGCTAATTCAGGTGCTGAGAAATGAAATGGCTTGTTTCCTCCGTATAATACGCAAGGAACCTGACCAGCATTACGTAAGGCTTTTGTTGCTTTTTTGCCCACGCTTTCTCTTTGAGATCCGTTGATTGTAATTGATTTCATAATTTCTGTTAATTGTTTTTAATTGTATTATGTAAACTCATTAAATATAAATTTTTTTGTTATTTGTAAAAATCCATAGTTTTCTTCGTTTTCATAATTTCTGTTAATTGTTATATAAATAATTTAATTAAAATTCTTTTTTAATGTTTCCAACTCCTCTCCTTTGGGAGGGGACTACATCACAAATTTTGAGCTAATAGATTTATTGTTATGAACTTTATCCATAACCTCTGCAAATAAATCAGCACAACTTAAAACTTTAATTTTGTCGCTTAAAGGCTTAACTGATATAGTGTCAGTGACTATTAGTTCTTCCAATTTTGAATTGTTTATGTTTTCATAAGCCTTCCCAGATAAAATAGGATGCGTACAAATAGCTCTTACACTAAGTGCTCCTCGCTTCATCATTAAATCGGCTGCTTTTGTTAATGTTCCAGCGGTATCAACCATATCATCAACTAATACTACATTTTTCCCTTCTACATTACCAATAAGTTCCATGTGAGTAATCACATTGGCTTTAGCACGTTGCTTATAACAAATTACAACATCGCTTTTTAGAGCTTTAGAGTATGCATAAGCCCTTTTTGAACCTCCCATATCTGGAGAAGCAATGGTTAAATTATCTAAGTTTAAGCTTCTTAAATATGGCAAGAAAATTGTTGATGCAAATAAGTGATCTACAGGTTTTTCAAAAAAACCTTGAATTTGATCTGCGTGTAAATCCATTGTAATTATACGAGTAGCTCCAGCAGCTTCTAGCATTTTTGCTACTAATTTTGCTGCAATTGGCACACGAGGTTTGTCTTTTCTATCTTGTCTTGCCCAACCAAAATAAGGTAATACAGCTGTAATATGTCTTGCCGAAGCACGTTTTGCAGCATCAATCATTAACAGCATTTCCATTAAGTTTTCTGGTCCTGGATTTGTAGAACCAATAATGAAAATTCGTGTCCCTCTTATAGATTCTTCATAAGAAGGTTGAAACTCACCATCGCTATAAGTTGAAGTAATAACATTACCTAAATCTGTACCAAAAGCTTTGGCTATTTTTTCACCTAGAACTTTACTTTGTGTACATGCAAAAATTTTGGCTTCTGTTATAACAGTTGGCATAGTTAACTTGTTGTTGTTGAGTGTGAAAACACCACGTGATTTTTAACGAGGTGCAAATTTATACATTTATTTTAACCTAAAAAGTATATTGGCTAGTATTTTTATGCAGAACGCCAAATAAACTTCAAAATGATTGATTATAAATTAGTTTCTATTTCCTTTGGTATAGTATCGAAAAAAACTATATTTTTGCTGTCTACAATAAGCTCAAGTGGTGGAATTGGTAGACACGTTGGATTCAAAATCCAATGTCGCAAGACGTGCGGGTTCGATTCCCGCCTTGAGTACTAAAGGCTTTAACAGCAATGTTCTGGTCTTTTTTTTAAAAAATTAATTCAACTATTTTACTAACATATCTGGCGTAGCAACAGTTCTAAAGCCAACATGTTCAGATGAAGAATCTGTGCTTGTGCCCATTCTAGAAGATAATCTGTAACTAGCACAATACGAATCGCTGCATAAAAAAGACCCGCCCTTGATTACTTTTTCTTGAATATAAGGTTGATTAGGATTGTATGCTTTATCAGGTCCTTGAGGGTTACTAACCTCGGCTTGGTTTGCTGCTAACTCCTCATAATACTTAATATTATACCAATCAGAAACAAATTCCCAAACATTACCTGCCATATCATAGAGCCCAAAATCATTTGGAGGATACGATTTTACTGGAGCCGTTCTCTCAAAACCATCTTCTAAAGTATTATTTACAGGAAACTCACCTTCCCAACTATTTACCATTTTGGAAAGCTTTGATCTATCATCACCCCAAAAATAAATAGTACTTGTTTTCTTCCCTCTAGCAGCATATTCCCATTCAGCCTCAGTTGGCAAACGTCTTCCTGCCCATTTACAATACGCTTGGGCATCTTCATAACTTATGTGTACAACAGGATGATTGTTTTTACCTTCAATATTACTATCTGGTCCACTAGGATGCCTCCAGTTAACTCCAATAACCCAACGCCACCACTGTGAAAAATCATATAAATTAAGAACCGAAGATTTTGTTTTCTTAAACATCAAAGATCCTGGTTGTAAAATACTATCATGTGGTTTAGGTGTTCCTTCTGGTAATTGATTTTTCATGGCTTCCCAATCAATTTCACGTTCTGCAACAGTTACATAACCTGTTTCTTTAACAAACCTTTTAAACGCTGCATTGGTTACCTCAGTGATATCCATAAAAAATCCATCAACTGCTACAGGATGTTGTGGTTTTTCATGACTCATAGCCGTTTTATCTTGCGGAACTGCGCCTTGCAAATACGAACCTCCAGCAATCCAAAGCATCCCTACTGGTGGCTTTGCCGTAAGACTATCCATTCTTTTTTCACTAATGTTTTCAATGGCTTTTTCATCTTCAATTATAATTTCGGCTTTCTTTTCTTTACAGGCAACTATCACTAAGCAGCATGCCGTTGTAATAATTAAGTGCTTCATTTTATTCATTTTAATATTGGGAAATTATTTCTGTAAATGTATTTATTAATTACTTTAAAACCCACTTCTCGTATTTAAAGTGTTTTTTTAACATAAGTTAATTCCTTTACTTTCTATCGGTTTTAATTACCTTTGCATAACATTAATACTCGCGTTTATGATATATTCTATGACAGGTTATGGGAAATCTGTTTTGCAATTACCAACAAAAAAAATTACCATAGAACTTAAATCTTTAAATAGTAAAAATTTAGATTTAAATGCTAGAATGCCTTCTATTTATAGAGAAAAAGAATTGGCCATAAGAAAAATTTTAGCTGATAAATTGGTTCGTGGAAAAGTAGATTTTTCAATTTATGTGGAAGCTACTGCTGAAGATACCTCTACGCAGATAAACACACCTGTTGTTAAGCAATATATACAGCAATTAAAAAATGTGGTAGATGGTGACAACATGGATTTGCTAAAAATGGCAGTTCGTTTTCCAGATGCACTAAATACAGTTAGAGAAGAAATTGATGAAAATGAATGGAAAACTATTGAAGCTGAAATAAACCATGCTATTGAGGACTTGAATAACTACAGATTAAACGAAGGGAAAGTTCTTGAAATTGACTTTAATAACCGCATTGTTTCCATTGATGAATTACTTGAAAAAGTTATAGCCATAGATCCTAAACGTGTTGAAGGCGTGAGAGAACGTTTATTAAAAGGTGTTGAGGAGTTAAGAGAGAAATACGACGAAAATAGGTTTGAGCAAGAACTGGTGTATTATATTGAAAAGTTTGATATTACTGAGGAAAAAGTACGCTTAAAAAACCATCTTAATTATTTTACTGAATCTATAAATTCAAAAGATTCTAACGGGAAAAAATTAGGGTTTATTAGTCAGGAAATGGGCAGAGAAATAAACACTATAGGTTCAAAAAGTAATTACGCACCCATGCAACAATTGGTTGTTCAAATGAAAGATGAACTGGAAAAAATTAAGGAACAATTATTGAATGTACTGTAGTTAAGTTTACAGTCGCAGTGGCAGTATTCAGTCAAAAAAAGTTAGTATTTGTGTTAGAAGAAAAAAGCAAAAATAAACAAGGTAAACTCATCGTATTCTCAGCACCGTCAGGTTCAGGAAAAACAACTATAGTAAGACATTTATTAGGAGTTGATAATTTAAACTTAGAATTTTCTATATCTGCAACTTCAAGAGAGAAACGTGGAGAAGAAGAACAAGGAAAAGACTATTATTTTCTTTCTGCAAAAGAATTCAAAAACAAAATTAAGAGTGATGAATTTTTAGAGTGGGAAGAAGTATATCGGGATAACTTTTACGGCACATTAAAAACCGAAGTGGAACGTATTTGGGCTTTAGGTAAAAACGTGATTTTTGATATTGATGTTTCTGGAGGGTTGCGAATAAAACGAAAATTCCCGGAGGAAACTCTCGCGGTTTTTGTAAAACCACCAAGTATTGACGAATTGAAAATCCGGCTAAAAAAGCGTAAAACAGAAAGTGAAGACAAAATAAACATGCGTGTTGCCAAAGCCTCGGCTGAATTAGCAACAGCGCCTTTATTCGATATTATAATTGTTAATGATGATTTAGAAAAAGCACTTAAAGAAGCTTACATAAAAGTTGATGATTTCATAAATTCTTAAACATGAAACATTCAGTACTAAACCACTTTGTTTTAAACTCATTTCATAAATGTCGCATGTGACCTTTGAAAAACAATAAATTTGAACACATGAAAATCGGGTTATATTTTGGTTCTTTCAATCCCATACACATTGGGCATTTAGTTATTGCTAATCATTTAGCAGAATACAGCGATTTAGATCAAATTTGGTTTGTAGTAACACCACATAATCCATTTAAAAAGAAAAGTAGTTTATTGGATAATTTCCAGCGTTTGGAAATGGTTTATCGCGCTACAAAAGATTATACCAAACTAAAACCAAGCGATATAGAATTTAACTTACCTCAACCTAATTACACCATAAATACACTTGTCCATTTACAAGAAAAACATCCTGATTATGAATTTTCTTTAATTATGGGTGAAGACAATTTAAAAAGTTTTCATAAATGGAAAAATTATGAACTCATTCTAGAAAACCATCATATATACGTTTATCCCCGAAATTCAAAAAGCAATCCCGATAGCTATCGGGAAGAAACACAATTTGATGAGCACAAAAAAATTCATGTTATTGATGCGCCCATCATGGAACTCTCTTCAACGTTTATTAGGAAATCAATAAAAGCTGGTAAAAATGTACAACCTATGCTCCCGCAACACGTTTGGGAGTATGTGGATGAGATGAATTTTTATAAGTAATCGCAACTTGACTTTATAAGAATGTTCAGCTTAGTCGTTTAGCTGCGAATACCATTCGTTAAAAAGGAATCATATTCGTTATACGTTGTAGCACATCCTTGAAACTATACTTCTCTAAAAATATTGTAACTTGTAAACAGCTATTAACCAATCAAATATGGAATTATGAAAACAAAGCTGACATTTGCAATAATTATACTTTGTGGAGTTTTAATAACAGGGTGTAAACAAAAAGTAGAAGTAGTTAAAATTGATTTAGTAAATGATGAATTTCCAGAAGCGAAACAAGAAGTGATGGAAACCTTTGGTGCAATTGCACAAAGTATTAAAGACGGTGATATAGATAAACTAATATCCTTTCACGCCTATGGTCCAAAGTTTACTGAATTTAAAAATGGAGAACCAAGAAATGGTAGTGAAGCGAACGAAGCTCACGAACGAAATGTTTTTGGTTCTGTAACTGAAGTCCTAAAGTTTGATGCGAAAGATTTACAAATTGCTATTTACGGTGATGTGGCTAATTTGACCTTTCATTCTGATTTTCATTTAAAATTTGGAGAAGACCTGGTTGTCGTTAATGACCAAATAACACTATTATTTGTAAAGACGGACAGTGGGTGGAAAATGGTTCACGAACATCATTCCCCTTTGGCAGAAGAAGATAGTTAAAAACGCACCGCAATAATGTTTATCATTTAAATGGTAAAAAAAAGCCAACTTTTTCAAGCTGGCTTCGAACATAACATAATTAGCTATTAATTAGACTCTTATGTTCTAATCTAAAGTTGGGATTCTTAATACTTGACCAGGATATATTTTATCAGGGTGAGTAAGCATGGGTTTATTCGCCTCAAAAATAACAGGGTATTTCATAGCGTTTCCATAATATGTTTTTGCAATTTTTCCTAAAGTATCACCACTTTTAACAGTATGAAACTGTGCTACTGGTTCTTCAATTTCAACAGTCATTTGGTCATCAACAGTTGCAATGCCTTTTGAGTTTCCAACAACTAAAACTACTTTTTCTCTTGTAGCTTGATTAAGTGCTAAACCAGAAATTGTAGCAGCATCGTCATCAATAAAAACGTTTAGGCCTTCAACTTGTAGTTGTAAATCGGTAATTGTTTCTTCTAGTTTTCTAGCAGCTGCTTCTTGTTGTTTTAATTTTCTTGCTGCAGCTTCGGCAGCGGCTTCTTTAGCCTCTTCAGCATCGGTTTTTCCAATACCAAATACTTTGGCTCCTGCATTTTTAATAAATGAAAATAATCCCATTGTGTAATTTATTTTAAGGGTTAATACTTTATTAGACACCTAAAAAATAAATAAGTCACATTAAAAATATAACCTAAAAAAGAAACCGCCTAAAACAAGATGTTTTAAACGGTTTCTAAACTAAATAACCAACCAAAATTATTAGTGAAATTTCACTTTATATTATAAAACCTTTCGAGTGTTTTCTCTTGGGTTTGCTACTTTATCTTTTCTATGCTTACGCATTTTATCAGATTGAACTTTTGTCTTCTTTGTTGTTCCATCAGATTTCAAGTACTGAATATAGCCTCTGCCTTCAAATTCATAAACGGTTTCAGAAGCAGGATGAAATAATTCTATCTTGCTGTCATTTATAACGCTCAATTCAAAATATTCATTGTCTAAGAAGTCATAATCTAATGTTAAAGTTTTTAAAAACTCATCCCCAATAACGTCACCTACACCGTAAATTCCTGCATAATCCCAAATAAGACTGTTTGCGTTAAGGCCGTAATCGTCTTGAGAACTTCTAAATGTTGAGTCATTTCCTCCCGCTAAAAACTGTAAATAGTTTTCGTTATCAAATTCATTTAAGGCTCCAAACTCACTAGTATAAGTTTTTTCCCAAGCTTCATATTCTTGTAAGAAATAATGAATATTATCATAGAATACAAAGTCATAGTCAAAATTACTACGTTGGTAACCATCTAAAAAGTATGAGGTGTCGTTGTTTGGGTTATACAACTCAATCGTATTATAATCTACTTCATAAACATCAAACGTTGAAAAACCATCAATATCATGTTGCACATCTAAAATCATATCATAAGCGTCATAGCTACCAACATCAATTCCAAAGCCATCACCATTAGCGCCTAATCCTGCGATGTTATTATTAGCATACACGACATTGTTCATAAAAGAAACCGTAAATGCCTTTTGTAAAAATGGAGTTTCGCCATAGCCAACGGTACTATTAATATCTACATACCAAAGCTCGTAAGAGCGCAATAATTGATTTAGAGAAATAGAAGGTTCATCAATAAAATCATCAACTACCACTTCTGTATAACATGATGTAAAAAGCGTTGCTGTTAAAGCAAAACTTAAAAGTATTTTTATCGTCTTCATAATATAACATTTTAGGGTTCTTGTTTATAGAGTTTCAAAACGCGTGCCAAAATTTTCAGTTGCAGTTTTCAGTTGCAGTCATCAGTCATTAGTATTCTATCAAAATACATCAGTCTTTGTTCTTAATTCTCTTTTCTATATTCTTTTACAACACAGTTCTGAAATCGAAAAATATTTGTGTATTTTTGAAATAGAAAAAGATTTAAATCTATGGATAAGCCTTTAAAATATGCGGTTTTTGGTGCAGGAAGTTGGGCAACAGCTATTGTAAAAATGCTTAGTGAGAATTTAGATGAAATTGGTTGGTACATGCGCAGTGTTTACACCAAAGAACATTTATTGAGAGAGCAACATAACCCCAATTATTTAAGTTCAGTTGAGTTTAATTTAGAGCAATTAAAGCTTAGTAATGATATAAATGAAATTGCTGAATATGCCGATGTTTTAATTTTTGTTATTCCTTCTGCCTTTATTCATAGCGAATTGGAAAAACTAAACCTTGATATTTCGAACAAAATAATTGTATCTGCAGTTAAAGGGATTATGCCAGAAACGGGGCTTTTAGTAGGCGAGCATTTTCATGAAACTTACAAAATTCCTTTTGATAATATTGCGGTTATTGCTGGCCCTTGCCATGCAGAAGAAGTGGCTTTAGAGCGCTTATCGTACTTAACCATTTCGTGTTCGGATACTGAAAAAGCAGAAACTATTGCAAATACTTTATCTAGCGATTATATAAAAACCAAAACCAGCGATGATATTATTGGTATTGAATATGCCGTAATGCTTAAAAACATTTACGCTATAGCTGCTGGAATAGCACATGGTTTGGGTTATGGTGACAACTTTCAAAGTGTGCTAATGAGTAATGCGATACGCGAAATGAAACGCTTTATAAAAAAGCGCCACAAAATGAAACGCAACATTAATAATTCGGCTTATTTAGGCGATTTGTTAGTAACAGGTTACTCGGTATTTTCGCGAAACCGTATGTTTGGTAACATGATTGGTAAAGGCTACACCGTAAAATCGGCTCAAATGGAAATGAGTATGATTGCTGAAGGGTATTATGCCACAAAAAGCGCTCATTTACTTCATGAAAAAAATGCAAAAAAGGCAGAAATTCCTATTATAAACGCAGTTTACGAGATTTTATACGAAAATAAAGATCCTAAAAGGGTGTTTAAGAAGTTGACTGATAAGTTGGATTAAAAAAAATATTTGGACGTTACACTCCCGATAGCTATCGGGACTCGCTGTGCGCTCTCCACTGCAATCCCTAACCTTTAGTTTGTATTTGATACCTCAAAATAGAATCCACTCCTCCTTTTAAGGATGGGAATTTTTCAATTAATATATTTAGTTTATTATATTGTATTTTAACTAAAATTATAAAACGAAACGTGAACATGAGTCCTTCCCTTTTTAAGGGAAGGTGGATTTGATTTTAACAAAAAATCAAAAACGGAAGGGTTAAATACAAAATGAATAATATCCATAATTACAAATATTTAGAAGAACGTAGAAAAAAGCTTCGAAAAAATTTAACTTCAGCTGAAGCCACATTATGGAAACATCTTCAAAGAAAACAATTAGGTGGTCGTAAATTTAGAAGACAGCACAGCATAGAAAACTTTATTGTAGATTTTTATTGTCCTAAAGAAAAACTTATTATTGAACTAGATGGTGCATATCATTTAGATTTTGCTCAACAAAACTATGATTTAGAAAGAACAAATAGATTAGAAATCTTAGGTTTCAAAGTTTTAAGATTTGAAAACAAATTAGTTTTTGAAGATATTGAATTTGTATTAGAAGAAATAAGTTCTCACTTTAAAAGTTCGTAAAACCACCTCGTCTTTAATTTCGAGGTGTCGAAATTAAATCCACTCCTCCTTTTAAAGGAGGAGAATTACTTTCGATTAATATACATAGTTTATTATACTGTATTTTAACTAAAACTATAAAACAAAACGTGAACACAAATCCTTCCCTTTTTTAAAGGGAAGAGCTTGTACCGAATTTACTTCGGTATGGATTTGATCCCGAAGTATCGGGGTCAAAGACGGAAGGGTTTTACTTCACCAAAACGCCTCTAGCTTCCATCAATGGAATAGCTTGTAAAGCCTTTAAATTAATCGTGTTTTTTCTGAATAAATAAGTTTTATCAAACATGGTATTCCCTTCAAAAAAAGACACTTTAAAGGTGTTGTTTAATGCAAACAGTTCCTCTTGCATCAGTTCAATTTTAGCATAGCTTTTTTTAGGAAGTTTATCTAACTTTTTTCTAAAAACAGAGGTGGTTTTGTTTTCAGAATAGCCACTTGTTACAATAAGAATCATTTCTAAATCGACATCCTTATCATTGATAATGTAAGCGTTCCAATCTTGTGTTTTATAGATGTCGTTATATTCGTTTACTACAGCAATGTAAACGTCTTCAACCTCTGGAATTTGGATATCTTTTTTCATTCCTCCTCTAACTCCTCCAAAGGAGGAGAATTAATTTAGTTTTTACTTTTGGTGAATAAAAGGGATTTACAAAGCACTTTTAAACTGCTCCAAGAAACGCACATCATTTTCACTTAATAAACGAATATCGCCAATTTGATGCAATAACATAGCAATACGGTCTATTCCCATACCAAATGCAAAACCAGAATACTCTTTAGAGTCTATCCCACAGTTTTCTAGCACGTTTGGATCCACCATACCACAACCCATAATTTCTAACCAACCAGTACCTTTAGTAATACGGTAATCAGTTTCGGTTTCTAAACCCCAATACACATCAACCTCTGCGCTAGGTTCTGTAAACGGAAAGTAAGATGGACGTAAACGGATTTTACTTTTCCCGAACATTTCGGTTGTGAAATGTTGAAGTGTTTGTTTTAAATCTGCAAAACTCACATCTTTATCAATATACAAGCCTTCTACTTGGTGGAAAAAACAGTGTGAACGTGCCGAAATAGCTTCGTTTCTGTAAACTCTTCCTGGAGAAATAGTTCTAATAGGTGGTTTATTATTTTCCATATAACGCACTTGCACAGAACTGGTGTGCGTTCGTAACAATATATCTGGATTGGTTTGAATAAAAAACGTATCCTGCATATCTCGTGCTGGATGATATTCTGGTAAGTTTAGTGCAGTAAAGTTGTGCCAATCATCTTCAATTTCTGGACCTTCACTAACATTAAAACCTACACGCGAAAAAATATCTATAATCTGATTTTTCACTATAGAAATAGGATGACGCGCCCCAATTTGAACAATCTCGCCTGGGCGAGATAAATCACCATAAATGCCTTTTACTTCTTCTTTGCTTTCTAACTCTTCTTTTAAAGCATTTACTTTTGCCTCTGCAGTATTTTTAAGCTTATTTATGGTTTGACCAAATTCCTTTTTCTGGTCGTTTGCTACATTTTTAAACTCAGCAAAAAAGTCGTTTAGTAATCCTTTTTTACCTAAATATTTTATACGGAATGCTTCTACCTCTTCTTTTGATTGGGCTTTAAAGGCTTCGGCTTCAGCTATGAGTTGGTTTATCTTATCTATCATGACCTATTACAAAATGATGGCAAATTTACTATTTTTTACGTGAATTGCGTTAGGGATTGCAGAGGAAATCCTTTTTTAAAAACTGAAGAACTATTAATTGTGTTTTAAGATAAGAGTTCACAGATTGTCACGTCCTTCGTCCTCACAATGACGTTCTTAAAAAAGATTGTAACGAAAAGCCCGACCTCCCGATAGCTATCGGGAGTGAAACGCCCAACTTCTCGATACATCCCGAAGCAAATTCGGGACACTCGAAGTGACATATATTTTAATTGATATACTCGGTTTCTACAAAGTAGTTTACAATAGCTTCTTTCATTAAAACACTTTGCTCGCCTGCTTTTAAATGAGGTAAGGCTTCTAGCGTTTTGTAATGTGGCCACCCATCATCATCAACAAAATCGAGCTCGTAATAGCCATAAGGTGTTAGCAATTTGCAAATAGCAATATGCATAAGATCTAACTTTTGGTCTTTTTTAAAGGCTCTTTCTAGCTGCCCTAATTCTTGAACACCTATTAAATAAATAATGGCATCAAGATCCAATTTGTCACCATCTGCAAATTGACTGGATAGTTTTTCAACAACAAACTCCCATCGTTCCTTTAATTGTTCGTCTCTAGACATAATATTTTTAAAGTTGCAAAGTTAATGAACCTCTCTGTCACTTCGTGACATCTCTCCTTAAAAAGGAGAGAATTTATTATATATTTACGGAAATTTATTTTGTTATGGGTATTATCGATATTGTTTTAGGGGCTTTAATTTTATTTGGTTTGGTTCGTGGTTTTATGAAAGGGCTTTTTGTTGAAGTGGCTTCTTTAATTGCTTTGGTTGCTGGTGTTTATGGTGCTATACATTTTAGCAATTTTGCAGCTGAGTTTTTGCAAACCAAAACCGAATGGAGTGAACAAACTATTAACATTACGGCTTTTGCTATAACCTTCGTCATTATCGTTTTAGCGATTGGGCTAGCAGGAAAAGCACTGACTAAATTAGCTGATTTTGCAGCTTTGGGGATTATAAATAAATTAGCCGGAGGCGTTTTTGGCGCATTGAAAATTGCCTTGATTTTTAGTGTAGTTTTAAACGTTTTTGACAAACTGAATAACACCATAACGCTTTTAGATGACGATACTAAACAAGAATCTGCACTTTATAAACCGGTAAAATCGTTAGTGCCAATGATTTTTCCGAATATTTTAGCACCTCAAAAAGATAATATCCCTGAGAATGAAGCATAAAAAAAGCCACTTTAAATAAGTAGCTTTTTGAATTTAATCTAAATGATAGATTTCCATAATATCTTTTAAATATTTTTCAAAATTGATTTTTAAATCAATTAATTTTCCTGTGTGCACATCAAATACCCAACCGTGAACTTGCAAACCTCTGTCTCTATAGCCTTTTTGCACTGCAGCTGTTTTAATTAGGTTAACACACTGTTCTTTTACATTAAGCTCAACTAATCTGTCATATTTTTTTTCTTCATCTTCAAAAGCGTTTAGCTCATTTTTATGAATTCGATATACATCTCGGATATTACGCAACCAAGGATTTAGAATTCCTAAATCCGCAGATTGCATTGCCGCTTTTACCCCTCCACAAGCATAGTGTCCGCAAACTATAATATGTTTAACTTTTAAATGGTCTACAGCATAATTTACAACAGACATAACATTTAAATCTATACTAATAACCATATTGGCTATATTTCTATGTACAAAAACTTCACCTGGTTTTGCTCCCATTAGTTCCTCGGCCGTTACACGACTATCACTACAACCAATATATAACAACTCCGGGTTCTGCCCTTTACCTAATTCTTCAAAATAATCGTTATCAACAGCTAGTTTGTCTTTAATCCATTGTTTATTATTTTGAAAAACTTTATCTAAATTCATATCATTAATTTTTAGTGTTGGTCTTTTACATTTTGCCTTATCCAGATTAAACACGCTTTAAAATCCTTAAATATATGTTCATTAGGGATTAAATCAGGGATTATATCAATACGTTCCATCATATATTTTGGTTGTCTTAATAATCCAACAAAAAGGACTTCAACCTCTTTTTTGTTTAACTCTTGAAGCATGTCTTCCATGGCGTAAAGTCCAGATTGATCCATATATTGCATTCGCCCTAATCTGAGAATAACCGTTTTAGCAGTATCTGGTATTTGAGCAGTTAATTGTTGAAAATCGCTGGTTGACCCAAAAAACAAAGGGCCTTTAAGATGTTTTATAAATACTTCTTCTTTTAAACTTATTGGGAAATTTGATTCATCGGCCCAAACTTCTTCTTTAAGCGGTTTAACATCTGAACGTTCTGCAGTTAAATCTCCAATTTTTTTCATAAACATTAAAGAGGCTATCACTAGTCCTACTCCAACCGCATAAACCAAGTTCCAAAATGTAGAAAGCAGTAATACAACAATCATTATTAATACTTCCGAACTCATTTTAAATGGTCCAACTTTAATATCTTTTGGTAAACTTGGTATGGCTTTTAACCCCTTATAATCCATAACTCCAATACCTACAGTTATTAAAATCCCTGCTAAAACAGCTGCAGGAATTTTAGAGGCTAATGGCCCTAACCCTAAAAGGATTATAAGTAACATGATACCCGCAATCATTCCTGATAACTTAGTTTTTCCACCAGATGTGATATTTACCACGGTTCTAATAGTAGCTCCAGCTCCCGGAATTCCGCCAAAAACAGCCGCTATACTGTTACCTATCCCTTGTCCCACCAACTCTTTATTAGGTTTATGCTTGGTTTTTGTCATGTTATCTGCAACCACACTTGTAAGTAAAGAATCTATGGCTCCCAAAAGTGCTAAGGTTAGTGCTGTAAAAATATATGGTGTTATACTGCCTAGTTTAAAGCTCGTGAAAATTTCTAAATTTGGGATTGGTAATCCACTAGGGATTTCTTCAATAGGTCTGTAGTTTAATCCGAAGCCAATTGCAATGCCAGACATTACAATTAATGCAACCAAAGTACTAGGTACTGCTTTAGTAATCCTTTTAAACCCATAAATAATAAAGATAGTTCCCAAGGCTAAAATTAACTCAAGCCAGTTAATATTTTGTAGCGCTTTTGGAATTGCCTTTATAGCACCTAGAGCGCCAGAAGCTTCTTTAGCTGCAAGAGTTTGAGATTCTTTTAAAATATCAGCTTGTGAAATTTCATCCGCCCTATATATAGTTTCTTTAAAATTTTCCAGAACTAAAATACCTTCCCCAGCTTCTTCCTTTAAAATATTTTCTAAAATAACTTCTTCTGCTTGTGGTTTAAAAGTGTTTACAAATTCGCCATCTTCTTTTGGATAATACCCTAAGGATGGTAAAATTTGAGTGAGTAAAATAATTACCCCAATTGCCGTCATGAAACCAGAAACTACAGGATATGGAATATATCTAATATATTTCCCTAAGCCTAAAACACCGAGGCCAACTTGCATTAAACCGGCTAATAAAAATACCGTAAGAATTACGGGTAATGCCTTAGAAACATCCCCGTCATTAGTTGCAATAATACCAGCAATAACAATCATACTTACAGCAGTCATTGGTGCTGTTGGCCCAGAAATTTGTGTGCTAGTGCCTCCAAAAAGCGCTGCAAAAAAGCTTATAAAAATAGCGCCATAAAGTCCTGCAGTAGGTCCTAATCCAGAAGACACACCAAATGCCAAAGCTAGCGGTAATGCAACAATTCCTGCGGTAATACCTCCAAAGGCATCTCCTTTTATATTTGAAAAAATGTTTTTCATATTTGAAATTAAATTAATAAATACCAATATAATTCATCTTTGTCCAAAAAAAAAACCAATACCGAAAAGTATTAGCTTTTTAACTTTAGTTTAATCTTTAGCTTTAGAAGTTTACAAATGTTATAATGTTGAATTGATCTCTACTTGTGGTTTCAAAAAACTGATTCATATAGCCAGCCTCAACTCTAACATTTTTGTTTACAGTATAACCAATACCTCCGTAAACCCTGTTTCTATCAAAAATAGATGATTTTGTGTTTAAGAATATTTCATTATATGCGGATAAATAATATTTACTAAGGCCGTTTTCTTTAGTACTTAAAGGCATATTTAATGCTAAAAAGTATCGAAACCTCATCTTAAAATCCGACTCTACAAAACGCTGCTCGAACCTGTAACGATGGTTTAATTTTACTTTTCCTATATTTTGTTTAGAAGTGAATTGCTGAAAAATTCTATGTTCGTTTACCGAAACCTTTTCATCTGTACCACCAATATAGTTTTCAGATAAAATATAACCGTAGCCTAATAAAACGTTATTCTTGTTTTCGTTAAATGTGTACCCTAAACCTGTTCTTAATAGTAATTGTTCTAAATCACCAATAGCGTTGTAATTTCGGTATTGCACTTCGTTATGGATATTCCATTTTTGGTTTAATTTTTTATTACCAATATAAATTAACCAATTACCAAAATCACTGTTTTGAGATTGGGAAAATAATGGCAACATTAATACTAAGATTAATGCTACCACATTCATTTTCTTTTTCATGCCTTTTTTGCACATTCCCTTTTGGCTATTCATAAAAATCAACAGTGCCTGTGTTAATATCATACATAGCTCCAATAATTTTTATCTCACCATGTTCTTCCATTTCTGAAAGAATTGGGCTTTCTTTATGTATTCTTCCAATGGTTAGCTCTACATTCTTTTTTGATACTGTATCAACAAAATCTAAGTTTTTAGAGTTTCTTAAACTTTTATCTTTAGGCTCTGAAACGGCATTTACGGCTGGTGTAATTTTTTCAATAAGCTTGGTTAAATTGCCCATTTTGGCATCATCACATGCGCCTTTTATAGCACCACAACTTGTGTGTCCTAAAACAACTATTAGTTTTGTTCCTGCAAGCTTAGAGGCAAATTCCATGCTACCTAAAATGTCTTCGTTTACAAAGTTTCCTGCAATTCTAACGCTAAAAACATCGCCTAAACCTTGATCGAAAACCAATTCTGCCGATACTCTAGAATCTATACAACTTAAAATGGTAGCAAACGGAAATTGCCCATCGCTGGTATCGTTAACTTGCTCTAATAAATTTCGGTTAGCCTTTAAGTTTTGTTGAAATCTTTGGTTTCCTTCTTTTAAAAATTGTAACGCCTTTTCTGGTGTCATTGTTGATTGTGTTTCTCTTGTATGTGCTTTCATAATACTTTATTTGTTTTTAATAATAGATTACTAAAATTTTATTTTTTGATTTGTAGTTAATAACATTGACACGTTAAGTTTATTAATAACGTTATTAATGTCGGACTTCATTGAATACTTATCATTCGTTCTCTTTTCTCTATTTACACATAATAGGTTAATATTGTTTTTTGATAAATAATTTGTAAGGTTTTCAATGGTATTGTCATTATCTTCAAAAACATATTCCACGTTTTCTTTGTTGTTAACATTGGTTGTTTCTTTTAATGTGTTTGACTGTTTAATAACCTTAAATGATTTTATGGGTTTTTGGGTGTGCTCTATCAAATATTTTGCAAATTCAAAAGAGTCTTCCATATCATTTAACAAACCCAATGCAAGCTCCTTATTTGGTTCAAGAGCGTTTTCATTAGCAGATATCATAATAACGCCACTGTGTTTTTTAAACACAAAGTTTGTTATGTTATCGCCTATTAAATTAAGCATTTTAGATTTTCTTTTACCAATTACAATTATATCTGGCTTGTGTTCTTTAATATAATTACCTATTTCGCTTTTTACATTACCATAGGATAATGTATGATTTATGTTAATATTATATTCATTGGAAATTGGAGTTATCAAATTCATAATCTCCTTTTTCATTGCAAAATGTTCTTGGTTGATATTACGAATTGCTGATAATTGATTTTCTTTTTCAACAATTTCACTAGGTTTTTTCACACACAAAAAATCAATACTTCCATCAACTATTTTTGCCAGACTTATGGTGCTTTTTAGCAAGGTACTCGTAGCTTTATTTAAATCTGATAATACTAATATTTTATATTTATTTTTTTTCATAATGTTTTGTTTTTAAGCCGTTTTTGGCCTTAGTTTAAAGAATTCAATAAAACTATCTGGATTCTCAACAATCCCACGTTCAGAAATTAACTGAATATCAATATGTCGTTCCTTTGCTTTAAAAGCAAAATCATCTAAAATTTCAATAATATCATTGTCCAAATATCTTGTCTTTCTAACATCCAATTCTAAATACGTATCTCTCGGTAAGCTATCTAATTCTTTCAGAATTGCTCCTTTATTGAAAAACGTAACCTCTTCAGCAAGTGTCATTTTAATTTTATGTTTTCCGTTACTTTTATCTTCTATGTGTAAGAAATGAGAATTCTGGAAACTCTTGATTAATATCACAACAATACCAACCGTTAATCCCAGACCTATTCCGTAGAGTAAATCGATAAATACAATTCCTAAAACCGTCACATAAAATGGTATGGATTGTTTCCATCCTAAATCGTACATTTTCTTAAATAACGAAGGCTTTGCTAATTTAAATCCAACAATAAATAAGATAGCTGCTAATACAGATAACGGAATCATATTTAATAATCTCGGGATTAAAATCACTGAGATTAACAAGAAAAACCCATGAATGATTGCCGACATTTTACTGCGTCCTCCAGATTGGATATTGGCTGAACTGCGAACAATAACCTGAGTAATTGGTAAGCCGCCTATCATACCCGAAATGATGTTTCCAGTTCCCTGAGCTAACAATTCTCTGTTGGTTGGTGTTACATTTTTATGAGGATCCAGTTTATCCGTTGCTTCAACACATAGTAAGGTTTCTAAACTCGCTACAAGAGCAATCGTAAATGCTACAATCCATATTTCCGGATTTGTAATCGCAGAGAAATTTGGCAAACTAAATTGACCGAAGAAAGACGCAGCATCATCTGGGATTGGAACACTTACTAAGTGAGATTGGTCAATACCTAAAGTCTCATGTGATTTCGTGGCTACGAAAAAAATAATTCCAACAATAACAGCCACTAAAGGCCCTTGAACAAGTTGAAATACTTTTCCTTTTTTTGATAGTACTTTATCCCAAAGCAATAAAATCCCCAATCCGATAACACCAATTAAAGCTGAACCTGGAGCAATATGATTTAAGGCATTTATAATTTCTGAAAAAGTATTCTCTCCATCAACTTGAAAGAACGCAAAATCACGTTCTGGATTAGGATCATAACCAAAAAAGTGAGGTATTTGCTTTAAGATGATAATAATTCCGATACCGGTTAGCATCCCTTTAATTACTGATGATGGGAAATAGTAACCTATAATTCCTGCTTTAAGCAAACCAAATATTAATTGAATGATTCCCCCTAAAACAACGGCAACTAAGAAATTCTCATAGCCGCCTAAGGTGCCAATAGCTGTTAATACAATTGCAGCTAAACCAGCTGCTGGTCCGCTAACTCCAATTTTAGAGCCACTTAAGCCGCCAACCACAATTCCTCCAATAATACCTGCGATTAATCCTGAAAAAAGTGGTGCACCACTAGCTAAAGCAATACCCAAACATAATGGTAATGCAACAAAAAATACGACTATACTCGCTGGCAAGTCATTCTTAATAGTTTTAAACATATTATAATAATTTTATGCTCTTGGTATATAAATACCAAAAGCTGTTAAAGAACACATTTAAACTTTTTCAATTAGCTAAAAAATTGCCCTTTTGCACCTCTTTTTTGTCTTTTTTTCGTTCTGTAGCGATGCTCTGCAACTTAAAAAAACCTTCAAATAGTCACAAAATGACTAATTTTCGCTTTAATCCAAAAAGTTTAAATGAGTTCAAAATGAATTAGACTCTAAAAGTCTATAAATCTGAAATTATAATATGCGAAACTCGGGTGGTGGGAAGATTAAATTTAAGTGAGGCTTTGGATAATTTTTAAAATAATATTCTAAATTATTTTCAACTTCGCAAGAAGTAAAATCTAAATCTGTATTATTTAATTCAAAAAACAATAATTCCATTTCTTTGTTTTTCTCACTACCTTTTTCTTCTTCTTCGGAAGACGCGTAAAAAAAGGAAATATCAGCAGAATCATCAATCATCAAAATAATAGTCGGTGCCGCTAAAAGCAACAGAAACAAAGACGATAATAATATAGAAACAATTCTCCTTGACATGTATTTAATATTAAAAAACAAATATAGTGCTTTGTTAAAAGAATAATCAAAAATCCTTCAACAACTTGATATCATCTGAAACTACCCAACCCGTTTTATCATCGGATAGTTTTATTTTTTTCCAATCGTTATAGGTTTCAATAACCTGAACTTTCGTGCCTTCATGCAATCTAAAAGATTCCTCGCTTCTAGAATTAGGATTGCTTTTTACTTTACTTTCATGTGAAAAAACAATAGCAGGGTTATCATTTTTATCTAGGTTATATTTATGAAAAGCAAAGGCAAGGGTTACAAAAACTAATATGAAAGCAGTAATGCTACCTATAAATGCTAACCGCTTATTTAAGGTTGAATAAGCAAAATAATACACCAAGAATAGTACAACAAAACAGAAAACTAAACCAACAGCTGTTTTTGCCCAAGCATCAAAAGACATTTTATTTGTAGCTGTATTTAAAAGTTTTGAAAACCCAGCATCAGGAACAACCTCAATAGCATCAATGGTCATGTTTTTAGCAAAAGCCATGTTGTTTTTTATTTCAGTATCATTTGGGTTTAATAACAACGCCTTTTCGTAATAGTAAATACTTGGTGCGATATTATTGAGTTTATAATGAGCATTCGCCAAATTATAATATAAATCAGCAGAATGCTTTTCAGTTTCTAAAATCGCCCTATAATTATCAATAGCCTCTGCGTATTTACCTTCGTTGTATAAAGTATTAGCTTTTTCAAACAAAGCTTCGTTTTGTGCAACACAAAAAGTAGTTAATAAAGAAATTAATATATATGTTAATTGTTTCATTTATAATCTTATTATAAAAGTGGATTCCTGCCTTCGCAGGAATGACAAATTTTAACGCGCTTGTTTATCAATTAATGAAATTGTTTTTGCAGCCTTGTCATAATCTTCTTGCATGGTTACAATATCAATAGGTGTATATCGCGCCAGTTCACAGCTTTCTAAAATACTTCCAAATTCATTAATAACATGGTCTTCAACGCCTTTTTTATTTAATAAATTATTGATTTTATCCTTACTTAAATCACTAGTCTCAATATGTAATTTGGCTTTTAAATAATTATGTAGTGCTTTTTCTAAAGCAATGTAAAATGCTTCTTTTTTACCTAAAGATTTTTTTGCACTACTTAAATATCTCCGTGCTAGTTTATCAGCTTTTCTAATACGATTACCATAAACATCAGCAGCTCTATTGGCTTTCTTTTTACGAACAAAAATGGCCAATGGAATTGCTAGAAATGGTAACAATAGTAAACCCCAAAACATATTGGTTTTGAAAAAATATTTTGGTTTTATATCCAAAAAATTAGTTTTCGTTTTAATAAATGCGAACTGATCACTATTTAAAACAACGACTTGTTTATTGCGACTGCTAACCGCATTGTTTTCGGTTGAAGACGAACTATTAGAAGGTCCATTTAAAACATTAATTATAATTTCATCTGATGACAACCTTTTATAGGTTTCTGTTTCTAAATCAAAATATGAAAACGAAATACTTGGTATAGGGTATTTGCCTTTAAACTGAGGCACAACGGTATAACTATCTGACATACTTCCTTGCATACCAGACAAGTTTGTTTTCACATCTTCATTATGTTCAGGTTCATAAACTTCTAAAGAACTAGGCAAAGAAATTTTTGGAAGTTTAAAGAGCTTTAAATTTCCGCTGCCTTTAACATTCACTTTTATTTGAAGTGATTCTGAAGCATCTAATTCGGTTTTTGATGATAAAACATGTAATGAAAAATCTCCAACGGCACCTGTAAAATCAACTGGCTTTCCAACTCCAGGAAGTGGTTTTACGTTAATAGTTTTATTCCCTGCTGAAACCGTTTTATTAACTCGGGTCATTAAAAGACTCCCAAAAATATCTCGCCTTTTTGTTGGCACACGCATCGAGATATCTAAAGTTAATGGCTCAATATTTAATTTTCCAATTTTTTGAGGATATAATACGGTTTTTCTCAATACTAAAAAACGATAATCTTCACCATTATATTTACCGTTTTGAACTTTTTGGCCTTGGGTATTTATATTCTGGCTCCAAAAATCATTAAATCTTGGTGTGTCAATTTCGTTCCAATTATCAACCTGTATTCTAGGTGAAACATAAAGTTTATAAACAACGGTTATCGCTTCGTTTAAATAAGGGTTTGATTTAGAGATTTCGGCTACAAGGTGAATATTTTGTGAAGCCAAATAACTGGGGTCGTTAGGATCTTTTGGAATATCTACAGCAGCAGTTACTTGAATTTTTATGGGCGTGGTTTTATAAGTTTCATTATTAATGCTAATAGCAGCTTGAGAAATAGTGAAACTACCACGTTTTTTAGGTGCTAAAAAATAAGTGTAGGTTTTTTTAAAAGATCGTTTACCATTAATCCAAGAATTGCTTACCGATTGATTTGGGCCACCAACAACAGTGAACCCCGTAAAATCTGGTGGATTAAAATTATCGCCATCTTGATTCATTTCAAAATCGATACGCAAGCGCTCATTAATACCTAGCTTAGTCTTACTTACCTTAGCTTCAAACTTTATTTGTGAAGAAGCAAGTGTTGAAACTAGAATTAGTAATATGTATAAGTGCTTTTTAATTTTCATTATTGTTAGATTGAGATGCTTCGGCTATGCCTTCTGCATGACAAAATGATTTTTTGTTTATTCTTTTTATTATACCTACAAGGTTTTTAAAACATAAGTGTTCGGAAGAGTTTTAAATGTTGATTTCATTATATTTTTACACCCCTAAAGTCCCCTCAAGGGGACAATTTACTCAGTTTAATTTTAGGATTGTCCCCTTGAGGGGACTTTAGGGGTGTCTTTTTACAATTTTTTTTGATTTCATTTCTCATTAATTTACAGCTAATGTGATTTTTTATTAATATTTCTTGTCTTCCCAACACTTATGTTTTAAAAACCTTGCAGGAAACTGCCAACTGAATACTGTTAACTGAAAACTTTTTTTACCAGTCTTTTTCGGTTTTTATTTTTACTCCTTTTTGTTTTTCAGCATTCATTTTTTCTTGAACTTTCTGTTCTTGATTATTCATAGCTTCTAACAAATTTTTTATTTGCTGATGGGACAATTGTCCTGGTTGTGGTTGTGGTTTTTGTTGTTCTTTTTTCTTGTCTTCATCACCCTTTCCTTTATCCTTTTTTTCGTCTTTAGGTTTTCCTTCTTCATCTTTTTCATCCTCGCCTTCTTTCTTTTCTTGGTCGCCTTCGTCCTTTTTATCTTCTTTATTATCGCCCTCTTTATCTTTATTTTCTTTTTTGTCTTGATCTTCTTTATTCTCGTCTTTTTTATCCTGATCTTTCTTGTCGTCTTTGTTTTGGTCTTCCTGTTTTTGTTCTTCTTCAGCACAAATTTTGGCAACACCTAAATTATATCGTGTTTCATCATCTGAAGGATCATTTCTCAATGCATTTTTATAAGCTTCAACAGCTGCTTTACATTTTTTGTTTTGCATTAAAATGTTTCCAATATTATGAAATGCTTTATGCTTTTCAGATTTTGAGGTTGCTGTTTCTGTTGCTTGTTGAAGTCTGTATAAGGATTCTTCTAAATTACCACTCTTAAAATAAGAAGTGCCTAAATTATAAGCTCCTGCAACTGTTGTAGGTCGCTCAGAAATAGCCTTTCTGTATTCCATTTCAGCTGAAATAAAATCTTCATCGGCAATTAATTCATTCCCTTCATACACAAAGTTATTAGCTTTTTTTACAGCTAATAACTGTTCCTTGTTTTCTTCTTGAGCAAAAGAAAAAACGGAAGTGATTATTAATAATATTATAACTATGTGCTTCATTTTTTATTTCTAAATTATAAAACCTTATCTATTTTGTTCGTTAAAAATTTTATAAAAAATATTTTTAACTGTGCTCTGGGTGAAAATACAGTTCTTTTAAAGGTTCTCATTAAATAAATTCAACTTTTTTAACCAGGCTGTTTTTCGTTCTAACAATGATATATCTATGAGTAAAAAGAAAATAGCAAACCCTAAAAACCATTGAAACTGATCTTTAAAATCAACAAACTCTTTTGCTTCAAACTCCGTTTTATCCATGGCATTTAATATCTCTCGAATGTTCTCAACAACATCTTTTGTGTTTCCCCCATTAATATAAGCGCCATTAGCTTCAGATGCTATATTCTGAAGTGTTTCTTCATTTAATTTTGTAATAACCGTTTCGCCTTGATTGTCTTTTTTATAGTTTAAAACAACTCCATTTCGCTTTTCTGGAATTGGTCCTCCTTTTACATCGCCAACTCCAATGGTAAAAATTCTAATCCCTTCTTTACTAGCTTCTTCTGCAACAATTGCTGCTTGTTCACTATGATCCTCACCATCAGATATTATAATTAGCACGCGGTTGGTTTGCTCTTCGTCATCAAAATAAGTCTTAGCCAATTTAATAGCTTCGTCTATTGCCGTTCCTTGTGAAGATAGCATATCGGTATTCATACTTTGTAAAAACATTTTAGCCGAAGCATAATCTGTGGTTATTGGTAATTGCGGAAATGCTTTTCCTGCATAAGCTATAATTCCAACTCTATCACTAGCTAAATTATTAATGATTTGAGTCACTAATTGTTTTGATTTTTCTAATCGATTTGGAGCAATATCCTCTGCCAACATGCTTTTAGAAACATCTACAGCAAAAACAATATCAACCCCTTCTCGTTTTACGGTTTCTAACTTGGTTCCAATCTTTGGGTTTACTAATGCAATAGTTAAAAAAAAGAAGGCTAAACATAAAACAATGACTTTTAATACAGATTTGAAAATAGATCTATTAGGACTTAATCTTTTAAGCATTGATGCATCTGCAAACTTTTTTTGCGCTCTATATCTCCAAAATTGAAGCACCAAAAAGAGTAGAACTATTACTGGAATAATTACTAATGCCCAAAACCATATTTTTTCTTCTAATTGATACATTCTTTAGTCTTCAGTAAACAGTATTCAGTTGGCAGTTTGCCAAGATTTCCTGTATATCTTTAATTTAAGATTTCCGCTTCCGCAGAAATGAAAAAACAATACTTATACAAAACTTCTAAAAACAGTAAAACGTAATAGCAATTCTATAAGCAATAATAACCCCGCTAAAATAACTAACGGTCGATATTTTTCTTCGTAATTGTAATATTTAAACTCTTCTATTTCAGTTTTCTCTAGTTTATTTATTTCCTCATAAATCTCTTCAAGCTTTTTGTTATTTGTTGCTCTAAAATATTTACCCCCTGTAACCTCAGCAATTTCTTTAAGTAAATCCTCATCTATCTCCACCTGAATACGCCCATATTGGAAATTACCATTTGGCAAAATAGCAACTGGTGATAAAGCCATTCCGTTTGTTCCTAAACCGATTGTATAGGTTTTTATACCATATTCAACGGCTAATTCACTTGCTATTTTTGGGTCTATGAATCCTGAATTATTAACACCGTCTGTCAACAAAATAATAACTTTACTCGTTGCTTTGCTATCTTTTAATCTATTTACCGATGTTGCTAAACCCATACCTATCGCGGTTCCTCCTTCAATAATAGTGTTATATTTAATAGTTCTTAGAGATCGGAGCACAATAGCTTTATCACTAGTAATAGGTGTTTTAGTGTAGCTTTCACCTGCGTATTCCACTAGCCCAATTCTGTCGTTAGGTCTCCCTTTTATAAATTCTGCGGCTACTTTTTTTAAGGCTTCTAATCTGTTTGGCGATAAATCTTTAGCCAGCATACTTGCAGAAACATCAATGGCCATAACAATGTCTATACCTCGTGTCGTTTTTGTTTTTGTAGATACATCCACAGATTGGGGTCTTGCTAAAGCTGTAATTAATAATGCAAGCGCTAATAATCTTAATACAAATAAAATGTGCCTTAGTTTAGGCAGCCACGAATTGGTTATTTTAAACCCTTTTAGGCTTGATATTTTAAGTTCTGCGGTTTGCTTTTTGTGTTTAAAAATATACCAAAGCACTACTAATGGAAGCGTTAATAGCAACCAGAAAAATTCTTTATTTACAAATTCGATGCCTTCAAACATTATTCTTCTGCCGGTTTAAGTTCAACTGAATTTAATATACGTTCTACTATTTGATCTGCATAAACATCATCTTGTCTCCAAGTAATAATTATTTGCTGCATCACTTTATTTTCTGCAGTAAAACTCAACGATGCATACTTCCCATTGATAAAATTCTCTGTTTTCCCAACAGGATATTCTAAAGAACCAAACGTTTTAATACCCTCTGCACCATTAGGCGTTTCAAATTTTTCGTTTTTTGTGATTATATTTCTGGCACCTTTATTTTCGAGAACTTTCAAATTTCCTTCAATAGCTTTATTGATATCTAAACTATCTAGTTTTTGAATTAGAACAGTAGTTGAAACGGCTATTGTAAGTTGTTCCTTCTGTTCAAAACTAAAAGTTGAAAGCTTCATTTTACCTTTTAATTCTTCAGGTAAGGGCACTTCAGCTCTTTTTAAAACTTTAGGAGTCGTTATAGTTACAGGTGGAAATCCGTATTCACTTCGTATCCAATCGCCTTCCAAAAGGGTTTTACTATCATGTCCAATAATAGTGTCCTTCACCATATTAAAACCATATTTTATAGAAAGCCCTGTTAAAGTAGCTATTAGTAAAAAGATGCTTATCCCAACAGTTAACCATATCTTTTTTCGTTTCTTTTTTCTTTCTTGTTCTTCTCTGTATTTTTCGTTTAAAAGCTTTTCTTCTTCTGTTGGTTCTGGTAATGCCTCTTTTACATGATCTATTTCAACATCGATAGTTTCTCTATCAATTTTAGCTAACTCAATATCTGGAGCAGATTTAGCAAATTTCACCAAATCGGCTCGTTTTAAAATACTTTCTAAATTCTTAATATCTTCGATACTTAAGTCAACTCGATTGCCTTCTTTAAGCAAATTCAATCTTGTTATTAACTCGTCTGTTGTACTTTCTAAAGCATGGTCATATACTTTTTCATCAAGATATTTTCTGATGATAAACGTAAGGTCCGAATAATAATCTTTTAAATTTTCATGTTCTAAATAATGACTTTCATCTAACTTTCTTAACGCCAACTTCGCTCTATCATAAGGTGGTAGTAAAGCTATTTCTTCTTCTTCTGTTAATGGCTTTTTTCGCCAAATAAACCAGAATAGTAAGAATGCAACAACACCAATAACTAACAAGGTAATCAATACATATTTCCACCAATTACTTCCCCTTTTTTCAACAGCTATAATGGGTTTTATGTCATAAAGGGCTTGCGTGGTATCTACCACTACATTATTAACTTCTACTTTTAACGAATCGGTGAAAAAGGTTTTATCGCCAATAATGATTTTTTGCCTCGGAATGGTATAAGATCCCGAATCAAATTGCGTTAATCCATACTTTTTAATCAGATTATATTTATTCTTTTTCTTGAGCGTATCTATATCATAAGAACCAATCATTTCTAAGGGCGAAAATGTTTGTCCTTCAGGAAATACGACTAAATCTGTAGTGTCTGCTTCAACCTGAATGTGATACGTAATTTGTTCGCCAATTTTTATAGATGTTGAATCGATAGTTGATGAAACTTGGGCGAATGTGAAAAAAGAAAACAGAATAAAGAGTATAGAAAAAAAGACCGAAGACGTCCCGATAGCTATCGGGAGACCGAAGACGGAATGTTTTCTATTTATATATCGTAAATCGTTAATCATAAATCGTTAATCTTTTTATCCTCTTCTTTTAAAATACCCTAAAAGCTTCTTCACATAGCTTTCGTCTACTCGACAATCAATAGCACCAGCTCCAGATTTAGTAAAGCTTTCTTTATAATAGTCAACTTTTTGATAATAGAATTTCCGATAATTGAGGCGCACTTTTTTTGAAGATGTATTGACCAGCATCAATTCGCCAGTTTCTCCATCTTGCATTTGCACCATCCCTAAATTTGGGATATTTTCCTCTCGTTTATCATATACTCTAATTCCAGTAACATCATGTTTTCTAGAAACAATTTTCATGGTATGATGATAGTCATCTACAATAAAATCAGACAATACAAATACAATAGCTTTTTTCTTCATCACATTTTGCATGAATTTTAAAGCTTCAACTAAATTGGTTTGCTTACTTTCTGGTTTAAATTCAATCAATTCACGAATAATTCGAAGCACATGCGAACGCCCTTTTTTTGGGGGAATATACAATTCCACTTTATCTGAAAATAAAATGAGCCCAATTTTATCGTTATTCTGTGTTGCTGAAAATGCCAAAGTTGCTGCAATTTCAGTAACCACTTCGTTTTTAAATTGCTGTTCTGTACCAAATAACTCAGAACCTGAAACATCAACCATAAGCATCATGGTAAGTTCTCGTTCTTCTTCAAAAACTTTTACAAAAGGTTCACTATATCGTGCGGTAACATTCCAATCTATATTTCTAACATCATCACCAAATTGATACTGGCGAACTTCACTAAATGTCATACCACGTCCTTTGAAAGTAGAATGGTATTCACCTCCAAAAATATGATCAGACAACCGTCGTGTCTTAATCTCAATTTTACGTACTTTTTTTAGTAATTCTTTAGTATCCATTTTTTGATTTACGATTGTAGATTTTTGATTTACGATTTCTCTAGTCGGAGAAATCACAAATCGTAATTCGTCTTTCTAAAATCTGAAATTCTATGGTACTTCTATTTCGTTTACTATTTTACTTATAATGTCTTCTGAAGTTACATTTTCTGCCTCGGCTTCATAAGTAATACCTATTCTGTGTCTTAGCACATCATAAACTATAGCTCGCACATCCTCTGGAATTACATAACCACGGCGCTTAATAAATGCGTAACATTTTGCTGCAGTGGCTAGATTGATACTTCCACGAGGTGACGCTCCAAATGATATTAATGGCTTTAAAGCTGGAAGTCTGTATTTATCTGGATAACGCGTTGCGAAAATAATATCCAAAATATATTTCTCGATTTTTTCATCCATGTAAACTTCACGAACTGCTTCTTGAGCTTTTAATATTTGTGCTACAGAAACCACAGGATTTACTTTATCCCAAGCGCCCTTCAAATTAGCTCTCATAATCATTTGCTCTTCGTCAATTTTTGGATAGTCAATAACTGTTTTCAGCATAAAACGGTCAACCTGTGCTTCAGGTAAAGGATAAGTCCCTTCTTGTTCAACAGGGTTTTGCGTAGCCATTACTAAAAATGGTTTGTCAAGTATAAACGTTTCGTCACCAATAGTTACTTGCTTTTCTTGCATCGCCTCTAATAACGCCGATTGCACTTTTGCAGGTGCCCTGTTTATCTCATCAGCTAGAACAAAATTCGCAAAAATCGGTCCTTTTTTAATTGAAAAATCGTTAAGCTTCATGTTGTAGATTAGCGTACCAGTAACATCTGCCGGTAACAAATCTGGCGTGAATTGAATTCTGCTAAAACTCCCATCAACTGCTTGTGCCAGTGTATTAATGGCTAATGTTTTTGCTAATCCTGGAACACCTTCTAATAAAATGTGTCCTTGTCCTAATAAACCAATCAGCAAACGTTCCACCATGTGCTTTTGACCCACGATGACTTTATTCATTTCGAACATCAGTAAATCAACAAAAGCACTCTCTTTTTCAATTTTCTCGTTAATCGATTTAATATCAATTGTCCCTGTTTCTTCCATCATTTTTTATTTTATTAATAGCCCAAATATGTTGTCCTTATTTGAGCATTGCAAAATGTTAAAAAAATTATTGTAAACGTGTTAAAAAATGGTTAAAAATATCAAGGAATATCAATGTTTATGGTATTTAACAATTTATTATTATAAGTTTATCTTAAATGCGAATAAATCCTTCCATTTATATTTTAAAAAGCGCCTGATTATATACATACTTTTAAGTATTTTTATAGACGCTATAATAATACAATACATGAAAAAAACAGCCCTAATTACTGGAGCAACAAGCGGAATTGGTGAAGCTACAGCCTACGAATTTGCAAAACAAGGCATCAATTTAGTACTCTGCGGAAGACGTTTAGAACGTTTAAACACGATTCAAAAAGCTTTAGAGCGCTTCACTGATGTGCATATTTTAAACTTTGATGTTCGAGATAAAGACGAAACCTTTAAAGCCATCGCTTCACTTCCCAAAGCATTTAAAACTATAGATATTCTTATAAATAACGCAGGGAATGCGCATGGTCTTGACCCTATACAAAGTGGAAATCTGGATGATTGGGATGCTATGATGGATATTAATGTAAAAGGCTTATTGTACGTAAGTAAAGCCGTTATACCACAAATGACTGAACGTCAATCTGGACATATTATAAATATTGGGTCATCTGCTGGTAAAGAAGTTTACCCAAAAGGAAATGTATATTGTGCTAGCAAACATGCTGTTTTAGCTCTTACAGAGGGCATGCGATTAGATTTAAATCCTTTTGGAATTAAAGTAGGCTCAATAAATCCTGGTTTAGTAGAAACCGAATTTTCTCAAGTACGCTTTAAAGGTGATGCTATTGCAGATAACGTTTATAAAGGCTTTAAAGCATTACAAGCTAATGATATTGCTGAAATTATCTATTTTGCTGTTTCTAGACCACCTCATGTAAATATTGCTGATTTGTTGGTGTTTCCAACGGCGCAAGCTAGTTCAACTTTAGTTAAGAAATCAATATAAATTTCTTAACTAAAGTTGAACATTATTTATTTTTATTGTTTATTCAAGTTATATGGCACATTATAGTTCGTTTGAAAATTTAGAAGTTTATAAAGAAGCTATCGTTTTTTGTGATGCTATTTGGAACATAATAACAAACACATCCCTTAGTAAAGACTATAAATTAAGAGAGCAAATAAACGGCTCATCAGGCTCAATAATGGATAACATTGCTGAAGGATTTGGTAGAGAAGGCAACAAAGTATTTATTATGTTCTTGGGGTATTCCCGAGGAACTTGTAGTGAAACTAAGTCTTAATTACTAAGATGTTTTAGAAGAAAGCACATTGATGAAATGACTTATCAAAAACTAAACACCAAAGCTGTAGAACTTATTAATCAACTTTTAAAATTTATGAATTTTTTGAAACACTCTGATCGTAAGGGACCAAAATTTGATTAGACTTGAATAAAAAATAATAATAAAAAATAGACTTGTCTAAATGATTAACAAACGCTTACTTATAAAACACCTTTTAGCTCATAACGATGAGAACAGTTTTTATGATAAAAAGCGAAAAATTGATATCAGCCACAAGGAAGGCAAAGCAAAATTTTTAAAACATATTTGTGCGCTTTCTAATAGCAATCCAAAAAATAATTCCTTTATAGTTATTGGTGTTGAAGATGAGGACAACAAAATTATCGGCGTCGATTTTTTTGATGATAGCAAAATACAAAATTTGATTAATGCTTATTTGAGCCATCCGCCAATTGTACAGTATGAAAACATTCCGTTTCCGCATTTACCAGACGATAAAGTGGTTGGTTTGGTTACTATTAGACCTACCGGAAAAATAACATCACTTAAAAAGAATATCTGGAAATATTATGGCGGTTCTGTGTTTTTTAGAGACGGAAGTATGAGTATGCCTAAAGTTTTTGACATCGAGATAAAGGATGCCAATTCTAAAATTGTTGAGGCTATTGAAAAACATGCTCAAAACAATATGGAGCATACCTTAAATGGGGTTTTCGACTTTATGAATCACCGTAAAGACTTTAATGCTCAATACAAAGTATTTAAGGAATATTTTGTAGTATGTTGGGCGGGACAGAAAAAAATAATAAAAAAAGAAGTCTTCTACTCTCGAGTTGATATTGAACTTATAAACGAACAAGTACGTTTGTTTTTTTCAGCTTTAGATGACGTTTCTATTGCAATTGATGACGATAGTTTTAAAATTATTGAATATGTAAATCTTGGGTTTCAAGATTCAAACAAATATTACCAATTAGAAGAAACCATTATTAAGTTTGAAGATAACGTAAATTATAACATTGAAACGCGTTTATTATTTGAACCGCCTCAGTTTAATAAAAAAGACCTTCACCATATTTACAATACTAATAATGCTATTTTAGAAAAGCTAAAAAAAGGGCTAATATTAACGCCACGAGAAGAAACAGACCTTAAAAATTTGCCAGCAACTTATTTAATTTGTTATTTAAATTTGTTCCATCAGGCTATAGATAAACTTAACGAAGCCAAGCCTTATTTAAAAGTACATAATAAAGAAGTTTACGATTTGTATAAAGAGTCGTTAAGAATATTAAGAAAAGTGAAGTACAGTTAATTTAACCTTCATCTATGGTATAACACATTAATTATAAGCATTTTTATTTAGTGCATGACAAAAATTTAGAATAGAACTATAAACTGCACACATATAGCATATTACGGCTTTTTCGTTACGTAGACCTGACAGGTTTTCAAAACCTGTCAGGTCTTTGTTATCCTAAAAAATCTGGCATTGAGGCGCGTTTTTTTTATATAAAATGAAACCCTTTCATTTTTTATTCGTTTTTAATAGTGTAACCATCAAAGATAGATGTCTGAAAAAATAAATGTATTAATTAAAAAATGCATAAAAGGCGAACAAAAAGCGCAAATGGATTTGTACGATTTGTACTGTGAAGCCATGTATTATGTAGCTTGTAGATATTTGATTGATGAAGAGGAAGCCAAAGACGCTATGCAAGAAGGGTTTTTAAAAGCCTTTTTAAAGCTTAACATTTATAAAGATAAAGTAAGCTTTGGGGCATGGTTAAAAAAAATAATTATAAACCAATGCATAGATGTTTTAAAGAAAAAGAAATTAGAAACTGTTTCTATTGAAAACCAATTTTTAGAAATTGTTGATGAAGATACTTCTTGGGAATTTAATTATGAAATATCAAAAGAAAATATTGTAAACACCATAAACAAACTTCCAGAAAAGTACAAACTAGTACTAAAACTCTATTTAATTGAAGGGTACAATCATTCTGAAATTTCTGAGATTACAAAACTGCCCATTAAAACATCCAGAACGCATTTAAGACGAGGTAAGATGTTACTTAGAGAACTTTTAAAAGAACAAAATTATGAAGCAAAATATTAGAAATCTATTTAAACAAGAAGTGCTTCAAAAAAAGAAGTTACCAGATTCACATAGAGAGGGCTTTTTAGAAAAGCTTTCTGCTTCCAAAAAGAAAAGAAAGCGTATAACTATGTTATATAAATATGCTGCTATTTTTAGCATTCTTTTTTCGATTGGATTTGTGGTTACTAATCTGTTTTCAAAAGAAAATAATGCAACCGATACGGCTTTAGAAATACAATTAAGAGAAATTGAAAAAACCTATTTAGAAAATATCGATAAAGAATGGCAAAGTTTTATTGTATTAACAAAAGACGAAAAACTTATAAAACGCTATGAGGATAAGTTAGGTGAATTAAATGAAGGCTATCAAGAAATTTCGAGTCAATATAAAATAGACAAAAATAATATGATTGTAATTGAAGCTTTAATCGAAAATTTAAAGACCCGATTGCAACTATTACAAGATATTCAACAACACATTAATTTATTAAATAAAGAGCATGAAAACACTACAATTTAAACTATGGCTATTAATGTTTCTTTCATCAGCTACTCTATTAGCACAAAAAGAAAACATATATACCAAAAGTTTTAAAACAGACAAAAACACTACGGCATTGTTAAAATTAACAGGAGGTACTGTCGAAATTGAATCATCGCCTGACGAAAATTTTCATGTAGAATATAGTGTAGAGTTTGATAATTATCCGAAAAGGAAAAAGAAAGAAGTGATTGAAAAAGTTAAAATTGAAACTCAAATGAGTGACAACCATATTACATTAATTGATAAATCTAAATTTTATTTTAATTCTAGAATATACACTCTACTGGGAACTTTGTATAAAAAAGATACCACAAAAGTAAAAAACTATAATAAGAAGTCTAAACAGGATTTAATAGAACAAATAAAAGAAAGTAGTGCTCCTATTTCTTTTTACGAAGAGATGATTAAAAATTCTAATAGACATAGCACAAAAGAGAAAGAAGAGTTAATTAAAAAATATAAAAGCCGAAAGAAAAAGGGTTACAATAGAATCTTTATAATTAAAGTTCCAAGAAATATAGAACTTACAATTGATGCAAAAAACACAGTAATTAGATTAAACAATAATTTAGTAAACAAACTTTCTGTTAGACTAAGTGGAGGGAAATTTATTGCAAAATCACTTAGTAATCAAAGTAATGTTATAAAAGTTAAAAACGCATTGTTTTTAGCTGAAAATATTAATGGAGGTGAGTTGGCTCTTAATAATATCAAAAAAGGCTTAATTGGGAGTATAAATGAAGCTAACTTATTAGCAGAGTTTTCAAATTTAGAGATAGGTGAAATTCAAAAGAACAATACCTTTAAAGGTTTTAGTAATGACATTCTAATTCATAATTTTTCTGCTGATTTTAAACAGTTTGATTTGTTTTTAGAGTATTCGAAAATTCATTTTTTTAAATTAATAAATGATTATGAATTAAAAGCAATTGGATACAATACCCTAGTTAATATTGGCAATACTGTTGAGAAAGCAGCATCTTCTAAAAGTGATAAAAAAGAAACGTTTTTTGTTAAAGAGCGTAGTAGTGAAGGTTTATTTTCAGGAATAATGAATTTTGATATGACTCATGGTTTTATAAATATTCATTTAGTACATGACAAAAATATAAAAGTGTCACATTGAGCGCAGTCGAAATGCTTTTGAATACGATATTTCCAATGTCTTCGACTGCGCTCAGATTGACATCCGATATATTATCAATTTTTGTCATGTACTAAGAAATATTCATTAATATTATAAGTAAAAACGCCACGAGAAGAAACAGACCTTAAAAATTTGCCAGCAACTTATTTAATTTGTTATTTAAATTTGTTCCATCAGGCTATAGATAAACTTAACGAAGCCAAGCCTTATTTAAAAGTACATAATAAAGAAGTTTACGATTTGTATAAAGAGTCGTTAAGAATATTAAGAAAAGTGAAGTACAGTTAACAATTGTTAATAAATTTGACATTAAGTTAACATTAAAATTTTGAAATTATAGAAAAAATACTACCTTTGCAATGCTATTAATCATTTGAATTAACCTTGTGCCCCAAATCGTAAAGATTGGCCCAAGGTTTTTTTTTTGCCATTGCCCTATTTTTATCTTAAAAAGTTGATGTTTATTTGCGTTAGGGATTGCAGCGGCATCCTTTTTAAAGCTTAGAAGAATAAAGTTTGAGATAAACTATAATTTAACAGATTGCCACGTCGCTCACTCCTCGCAATGACGACTTTAAAAAGATATAGCGGAAAGCCCGACCCTTGGGTAACGCCCAAATTATTCTAAGAACTCATTTAAGCCTTTTGTTTTTAAGCGAAAACTAGAGATTTAACTTTAAAAGAACAATTTTTTAGCAAATAGAAAAGGCTTGAATGAATTCTAAATAAAGTCTAATTGCTTAAAGGACTTATTAAGTACTTTTTTATCATCTACCTCTAGCCATTTATCTAGTACGGTGGCGTAAATGGTACGGAAATCTATTTCGAATTTTAAATCGCCATTATCATCTAAATCACTTAAACTAGCCATATCATTATAAAAACCTTGCTTCTTTAAGTTTTCGCCTATTACGAATATGTTATTGGCTGTACCGTGGTCTGTACCTACGCTGGCATTTTGTTTTACACGGCGACCAAATTCAGAAAATGTTAAAATTAACGTGTCTTTAAACGTATCATTATCTTTTAAATCTTTTATAAATGCTTCAACGCCATTAGCGTATTGCCCTAATAATCGTTTTTGAGTGTTTAACTGATTTACGTGCGTATCAAAACCACCTAAGGATGTATAAAACACTTTAGTTTGTAATCCTGAATTAATAAATTGTGCTGTGGTATTTAGGTGTTTCCCAAATTTATTATTTGGATATTCTTGAAAGCTTGTAACCGTTTTACTGGTTTCAAAGATATATTTTGCGGAAGATTCAGCAGCAATCATTGATTTATACAAATACCCTAAATTATGCTCACTTAAATGCGCGTTGTTTTGGTTATTATGTATGTTTTTAAAATAAGGGTCTTTTGATAAATTGTATAAAGCTTTAGCATCTTGAGTTGCAATGGCATTAAAGTTTTCGCCTTTCATGGCCAATGATAAACTTTCATCTACCTCTATGGCGCTGTGTGGTTGCTTTCCGTAATTATCTAAATAACGGCCTACCCATCCGCTTTGCGAGTATTCATTTGAATCTGTAGCGGTTTGCCAGATATCCATGGATCTGAAGTGGGATCTCACTGGATTTGGATAGCCTACATTATTTATAATTGATAAATAGCCTTTATCATAAAGCTTTTTCAAAGGTTCAAGACTTGCATGCAAACCAACCTCGTCGTTCAATTTGATGATGTCTTTTTTTGCAATTCCTAACGTAGGGCGCTCCTTGTAATACAAATCGTTTCTATAAGGAATCACGGTGTTTAAACCATCATTGCCTCCGGAAAGTTGTATAATTACCAAACGCTTATAACCTAATTTGCTACTTGCTACTTCTTGGAATGCTCGTACAAAACTAGGAACAAAAAACAAGCTACTAGCTAATGATGATTGTTTTAAAAATTTTCTTCTTTCCATAATTAACACATTTGATATTCAGGTAACGACATAAGCTGTATGCAATATTCTTGTTTTGACACTTTATCTAAAGCCTTTAAATACTGTTGTGCTGCCTCATTAACTTCACAAGCTAATACATGGTTTTGAAACTCGTTTATTTTAACATTTTTAAATTGAGTATTGAAATACTTCCAATTAACTTTTGTTTTAAAACGCTTACCATACTTTCTCTTAAATAGCTCTTTTTTTGCTTCCATCTGTACATCGTCTTGTCCGTCTTTTACTTTCGAAATATAGGCGCCATTAAGTAATAAAGACGGTAATTTTAAGCGCAATACAATGGTGTTGCTGTCTATCCAATTTTTGCCACCTTTCCATCCAGCGACATTTGGTGGGTTTAATAGGGTTTGACCTAATAGTTTTTGAATATATAATAGTTGTTTAGGGTTCTTAAACTCAGTAGGCACCAAAGTTTTAAGACCCACTAAAAACTCAATTGGGGATTTTATTTTTGAACCGATATTCTTGTCATCATAAAACCAATCAGACATGAGCATAAAGCGCATTAGGTTTTCAATGTTGTAGTCTTTGTAGAATACATCAGTCATGGCGCTAACAAGATTGTCATCTGCAGTATCATTGACAAAATAGCGATATATTTTTTCGCAAATATACTTGGCACACTGTTTTTCCTCTAAAATAATATCAATGATTTCTTTACCAGAGAAATTTCCTGTTTTTCCGAAAAAGGTCTTGTCACTTTCATCATGTTGACGTTTTTTAAAAACAAATTCTCCTCGTAAATTATGGCTATATCCAGTAAACGCTCTTGCACTTTCTTTTATATCTTCTTCAGTATAATGGCCAACACCTAAAGTGAATAGTTCCATCAATTCTCGAGCAAAATTCTCGTTAGGTTTTTGCTTCTTGTTTTGTTTTGTGTTTAAATACTTTGTCATTGCCGCTTCTTTAGAAACTGCATTTACAAAATCTCTAAAATCGCCTAAAGCATGTTTTCTAAGTGTATTGTTGAACTGTTGTATATACGTGATACTATTATCTTCACATACAAAATGATTTGCCCAAAAGAGCGTCATTTTTTCTCTTAATATTTCCGATGAATTAGTAAGTCTTTCTATCCAAGCAACATTAAGTTCTATTTGCTTTTTACGGCTTATTTTTTGAATTTTTCTTCGGGTTTCTGGATCGAGTTTAGAGCCTCTCATCATGTTACTAAAAATGTCCTTTATTTCTGAAGTATCAACTTCTAGAGGCGTAACATTTTTAGACGATGTAAAAAGATTCTTGATGACTTCCTTCTTGCTCTTTTTAGACAACTTCCCTAAAGTTGAGGGCAAAATTCCAAAACCAATACGCCTGTATAAATGTTGTATGTACTTAGTTTTCATAGCGCGATGATTTTAAGAAATAAACCAAATTAAATAATGAAGTAGTAAATTCTTAGACTTCAATTTATTAATATGGTTTAATATGAGTATTGAAGATACAAAAAAACCGTTTCAATCCCGATAGTCATCGGGAGAAACGGTTCTTAAACATTTTAAATTAAGTTTCGACTATAAATCAAACTTAATTCCCTGTGCCAAAGGTAATTCGTCTGAGTAATTGACGGTATTTGTTTGTCTTCTCATATACACTTTCCAAGCATCCGATCCTGACTCACGTCCACCACCTGTTTCTTTTTCACCTCCAAAAGCACCTCCAATTTCAGCCCCAGAGGTTCCGATATTTACGTTTGCAATACCACAGTCAGAACCTGCATAAGACAAGAATTTTTCAGCTTCTTTCATTTCATTTGTCATAATAGCAGAAGATAAACCTTGAGCAACACCATTTTGTTTTTCAATAGCATTTTCAACGGCTCCAAAATATTTCATTACATATAAAACGGGCGCAAATGTTTCGTGTTGTACAATTTCAAAATGGTTTTCTGCTTCAATAATAGCTGGCTTAACGTAACATCCGCTTTCGTAACCTTCACCTTCCAAAACGCCGCCTGCAACCAAAACTTTTCCGCCTTCCGCTTTTGCTTTTTCAATAGCAGCTAAATAGGTGTTAACGGCATCTTTATCAATTAAAGGGCCAATATGATTCTTTTCATCTAATGGATTCCCAATAGTTAACTGACCATAAGCACCAACAATAGCATCTCTAACTTTATCGTAAACAGATTCGTGAATAATTAATCGACGTGTTGATGTACAACGTTGTCCTGCGGTTCCAACAGCACCAAATACGGCACCAGGAACCACCACTTTTAAATCTGCTGTAGGTGTAATAATAATGGCATTGTTTCCTCCTAATTCTAATAAAGATTTTCCAAAACGCTCAGCCACTGTTGCACCAACGATTCTTCCCATTCTTGTAGAACCTGTAGCAGAAACTAAAGGAATTCTAGAATCTGTAGTCATCATTTCACCTACTTTATAATCACCATTTATGATACAAGAAATACCTTCTGGCAAGTTGTTATCTTTTAAAACTGCTGCAATAATATTTTGACAAGCAATAGAACATAAAGGTGCTTTTTCAGATCCTTTCCAAACACATACATCACCACAAATCCATGCTAGAGCAGTATTCCAAGCCCAAACAGCTACAGGAAAGTTAAATGCTGAGATAATACCAACAACACCAATTGGGTGCCATTGTTCTCGCATAACGTGTCCTGGACGTTCAGATGGAATGGTTTGACCATTTAATTGTCTAGACAATCCAACTGCAAAATCACAGATATCAATCATTTCTTGAACCTCTCCGTAACCTTCTTGTAACGATTTCCCCATTTCATAAGAAACCAATTTCCCTAAAGGTTCTTTTAAATCTCTTAATTTGTTTCCAAATTGACGAACAATTTCACCTCTTTGTGGCGCAGGCATATCTCTAAAAGATAAAAATGCTTTTGTTGCGGCTTCCATTACTTTTTCATAATCAGCCTTAGTAGTCGTTTTTACTTTGCCTATTAATTGCCCATCTACAGGTGAATAACTTTCAATAATATGGCCGCTTGAAAAATTATTTGACCCTGTTGAAGTGCCTTCGTTTATAGCTTTTACACCTAAAGCTTCAAGTGCTTTATCTATACCAAAATGAGTCGCTATTGTGTTCATTAATTATTGATTTATTAATTATGTTGAAATTATTTGCGAATATACTAATTAAAAGTTGTTTTTGTTACAATTTACTAACACTAAAATTAGTAACTTAGTCTGCAAATCAATCTAAATTTTCATGAAAAAGTTTATCTATTTAATCTTCGCATTTTTAGTCGTTTATGCTTGCAAAAATGAATCAAAAGAAGTACCAGAAAACATTCAAAATGAATCTGAAAAAGCTGAATTTTCAATAATAATTCATGGCGGTGCTGGAAATATAAAAAGGGATTATTTATCTGAAGAAAAAGAAGCAGCGTATAGTCAAAAGCTAGAAGAAGCTATTCGAGTTGGTTATGAGATTTTAAAAAACGGAGGGACGAGCCTTGACGCTGTTCAAAACACAATAAATATTTTGGAAGACTCTCCACTTTTTAACGCAGGTAAAGGTGCTGTTTTTACTTATGAAGGCCTTAACGAACATGATGCCTCCATCATGGATGGAAAAACATTAAATGCTGGAGCCTCAGCAGGTACAAAAACAGTGAAAAATCCAATTAATTTGGCACGAGCAGTTATGGATGATTCGCCTCATGTGATGCTTTCTAGAGAAGGCGCAGAGACCTTTGCCGAAGAACAAGGTTTAGAGATTGTAGACCCTAGTTATTTTTCTACAGAAAAAAAATTAAAATCTTTAGAGCGTATTAAAGCTTCAGAAAAAAATAAAGTGGCTTCATTTTATGATGCTGATCTGCAAGATTCAAAATTCGGTACGGTTGGTTGCGCTGCTTTAGATAAACATGGCAATTTAGCAGCTGGAACATCTACCGGTGGCATGACTAACAAACGCTGGGGACGCATAGGCGACTCTCCAATAATTGGGGCAGGTACTTATGCCAATAATAACACTTGCGCAGTTTCAAGTACAGGTTGGGGCGAGTTCTTTATTCGCGGCATGGTAGCACACGATATTTCTGCGCTTATGGAATATAAAGGTTTGACATTAAAGGAGGCTGCTAATTTAGTTATTCAAAAAAAACTATCAGAACTTGGTGGCGACGGTGGTATTATAGCCATTGATAAAAATGGGAATATGGTTATGGAATTTAATACCCAAGGTATGTTTAGAGCCACTATGAATGATAAAGGCGAATTGTATATTGGCATGTTTAAGGATTAAATTAACAGAATCAAAAAACCTAAATATAAAGATTGGACTTTTTTTTTATTAACAAAAATTAACTATACTTTCTTTTAATTAGTTCATTTTTAGTTAAATCCATCAATATTCCTCATTAAAAAAGCTTCTCGATTTGGTATTGATTCTTGCTTTAGCGGATAGATTGCGTTAAGGATTGCAGTGGCATCCTTTTTAAAAATGGCTATCAATAAATTAGCTTTCAAGTAAATAATAAACAGATAACCACGTTGCTCACTCCTCGCTATGCCATTATTAAAAAAACCTGCCTGCCGGCCAGGTATAGCGCAAAGCCCAATCCTTGTGGTAACCTGCCGGTAGGTAGGCGCCTAAATATTATCATGCTGAAACCATTCAGCAAACGAACTGTCTGTTTCTTGAAGTTTTAAGGAGTGTAATTTAATATGTTTTGGTAACCTTTTACTTATTTTTTTGGAGAAGTCTATCACCATCATTTCGCTAGTTGGTTGATAATCAACAAGCAAAACATTATGCCCACGGTCTTGAAGTTCTTTTGCTAACTCTACATGAGGGGTGTTTTTGTTAAATACGGTGGCGTGATCGAACACGTTTACAATTTCTTCTTTCACAATTTTTTTGAGGTCGCTAAAATCTATAACCATACCGAACTTCACGTTGGTGTTGTCTGCAATAGGCTTTCCAATAACGGTTACAGAAAGTTTGTAACTGTGCCCGTGTACATTTTTACATTTTCCGTCGTAGCCGTAAAGGGCGTGTCCGGTTTCAAAAGAGAATTGTTTTGTGATACGAATGTTGTTTCCCATTATCTTCTTTTTCTTTTATTTATAAAGTAAACGATGATTAAAACTAAACCGAGGGTTAGAAATAATCCGTTTCCGCTGAGGAATGACATGATGTCCATAGTACTTGTTTATTGGTTTCTTTTTTTGTTATATCTGTACATTAAATAGGCTAGCGCTACAAGGATAACAAAAGGCAGCATGGAGCCAATGAAAACACCAATTTCGTAACCATTATCGGGTGCATTATTAATTTTTTCTTCAATATCTACTTGCTGAAATAAAGCAATGAACAGATTCATACTAGTTAATGTACATTATGCCCCAAAGTTAATTCTTTTGTGCAAGTGGCAAAAATAGTTGTCTGAATTTTATAATTAAAGGAATACCTCTAGCTATAATCCAAAATGTAATGGCAATGAATATGGCGTGAAGTTTATAATCCAAATTATCTAACCAAAAAAGAATAGGTATAAATACGAGAAATGTTGAAAACAAAAGCACATTTCTTAAGTATTTCATTTTACCGAGGCCTTTAAAAATACCATCAAAAATAAAAGCTAATGTACAGAAAGGTTGCATAACCAAAACCACCCAGAATACGTTATAAAATGCTTTTAAAACTTCAGGATCTTTTGTAAATACTCTCCCAATAGGATAATAGAATAATGCGCCTAATAAACCTAAAATAATGCCAATAATAACGCCGTATTTTATGAGTTTGTGACTAAGTGTTATGAGTGATGCATACGCTTTTGCACCGTACAATTTACCGGATAAAATGTTACCAGCACTAGCGTAACCATCAACAATAAAAGCACCTAAGAACCATAAATTTATAGCAATGGTGTAAGCTGCAATGTATTCGGCTCCGTAACTTGTGGCATAAGCACTTGCGAAGTATAATGTAACATTCAAGGCAATGGTTCTAACAAACAAATTTAAAATCATTAAAACAAACCGTTTGATTTCAGGATTAAAAGGTAAACTTGGTTTTAATGGAATAGTTGTTTTTTTAAGCAGATAAAATGCAGCGAAACACGCCATTAAAATTTGAGCAATAACACTAGCATAAGCAGCGCCTTCAATATTCATCGGGTCTATAAAACCATCTATTCCGTAAACTAAAATAATATCTAAAATGATATTTGATGTTGCGCCTATGATAGCAATTATCATGGGGTGATAGGTGTTTTGTAAACCACGAAATGCGCCAAAAACAGCGATGGTAAATAGTGTGAATGGAAACCCTAAAACACGAATTTTATAATACTCGACGCTATAATCTAGTATTAAATTGGAAGCATTATAAAGCTTAAAAATTTGTTTTGCAAAAGGATATGTACTAAATATTATTATAAAACTTAGTGAGGTTATGATAAAGATAGCTTGAGCCGGAAGGTTTTTAATACGATCTAACTTATTCGCTCCAACGTATTGCGATACAATGGATGAAATAGCACTTCTGGTTTGCCCTAATACCCAAATAAGCATAGAGATAAAAGTGGTGACGATACCAACAGCAGCTAAAGATTCGGTAGCGTTAATTTGGATATTCCCAACGATGGCTGCATCAGTTAATGATAAAATAGGCTCAGACACTCCAGAAATTAATGCTGGAATAGCAAGTTTGTTTATATGTTTTAAACTTATATTTATACTCACAGTACTAATTCATAGCAATGAAAAGGATATTTACTTTGTTTGGGGAAATAAATATCTCCAAGTTTTTTATAGCCGCGTAGCTCATAAAACTTTTGATTTCTGGTGTTTTGTGAAAAGGTATCTAATCTTATAGATAAAAACTTGTTTTTTCTAGCATAATGTTCCGCAAACCCCATTAATTGTTGCGCATAACCTTTTCCTTGAAGATTTGGATGAACTGCTAATCGATGAATGTAGATGTTATTTTTATTTTGTGTTAACCAAGAAATAGGGATATACTCTTCATCCATAAACGTGGAAATTGTAATGCATCCAAAAATGGTGTTATTAATTTCTAAAACATAGAATTCTTCTCGGTTTACATCATTCATAAAAGCTATTTTGTTAGGATAGAATTCATTCCATTGAAGAATATTTTTTTCTATCATATTAGCAGCACAAGCCTTTGTAATTTCTATAATATTGTCAATATCTTCTACTGTTCCTTTTCTAATCATTTAAATGTTTTACTTTTACGTCAAATTTATTGTAAATTTAGCTTTAAAACTTTACAGACATGAAGAATATTTTAGTTCCAGTAGGATCGTCAAAAAATGCATTAAGCCATTTACAGTATGCTGTAGATTTTGCAGAAGCATTTAACGCCAAACTTTTTGTAGTGCAAGTATATAACGTTTATACGAAGGCTGGTACTATGATTAAAGTAGATCAGATTATTGAAAGAGAAAGCAAAGCTTTTTTAAAAGATTTGATTTCGCAAATAGACACTAAAGGTGTTGAGGTTATTATAAAAACCCTAAAAGGTAAACTCATTGACACTTTAGAATTAGCCTGTAAAGCTGCAGACGTAGACTTAGTTTTAATAGAGCCTAGAACAAATTCTATTAAAGAGGAAGTGTATTTAGGTAAAACTTCAGGTAAAATTATTAAACAAATGGATGTTCCTGCACTTATTGTTCCTGAAGGCTATGCATTTGTGCCTGCTAAAACTATTTTAATGGCGGTAAAATCGGCCATTATAAAAAAGAAAGATGCTTTAAACCCACTAAAGGAGATTCAAAAGAATTTTAAATCTGTTGTGAACTTACTCTTGGTAAAAACACCGTTTTATAACAAAGGTGATTTTGACGTTATTGATGATTTATCTGCATTAGTTACTAATACGACGAAAACAGAAAATGCCACTACATTTCAAGGTGTTTTAGAGCATTTCCAAGTGAATAGTCCAGATATGTTATGTGTCGTAAGGCGTAAAAGAGGTTTTTTTATAAAAAAATGGGAAAAGAACGAAATTTTGAAAAAAGATTTTTCAAGTTCTGTACCTGTTTTGGTTTTAAGCGGATTAAAATAATTTAAAGGGGATGTAGCTCAGTTGGCTAGAGCGTCCCGATGGCATCGGGAAGGTCGTCGGTTCGAATCCGATCTTCTCCACTAGTGATAGAAAGTCTTTTCAGTTTTAAAACATGACCTAATATGGCGTATATCTGGTTATTAATTTGAACACCTTTTTGTTTATACTTATTTCTCACTATTATATTGAAATTAACAACATTATTAGTCCTCTCAGTTTCAGTGATATAAAAGTAACCTCCAGGATAAAATATTTTTAAACCATGTGGTTTGTCTTGTAAATAAAGCTCAAATTCAGCACTTACCCAGTTTAGAAATTTTTCATACAATGCCTTGCTTGGAATGGATTCTGTATGTGTCAATTCATAATAAGGTTTTGTTTCAATCAAAGCACTTTCTTTATTCATTTTTTGGGTTTGTATTACAAGTAACCTTTATAATCTAGCGAAATTCACTTTGTTGCTTAATTATATTCTCAATTGGGCTTTTAATAAAACTTGAGGCTTTTAGCCCATTTTTACTTAGGGCTAATGCTATATAATCTTGTGCGTAATAAGCTATAGAACCTACAAAGTGTAGCGGAACCGTTTTCAATTCTTGACTATACAGCGTTAAGTGATTTTTAACAAAAGTGTTCATTCCTTTCATAATTAACTGTTTTATAAAAGGATGGTTTTCATTTTTAAATAAGAAACGGGCAAATTCTGCTAAATATTTATTTGGAGTAGGAGATTTGTATAATTTTTTAACTACTTCCTTTTCTTTTAAATTATAGTCTTTCTCAAATAAAAGTCTCAATCCTTTAGGCATTTGCTTGTAATAGTAGGCTTTTAAAAGTTCTTTCCCAAAGTAGTTTCCGCTACCTTCATCCATAAGAATATAACCTAAAGCTGGCGATTTTAAATGCGTTGTTTCCCCATCATAATAACAACAATTAGAACCTGTACCTAAAATACAAACTACCGCAGGATCCTTTGTAGTAGCCATAACAGCGGCCATAGTATCTTCGCTTGTTTCGGATTTAGCGTTTTGAAAATAGGCCTCTAATATTTTATTGACCTTATTTTGGATCTTTTTTGTACCGCAACCTGCTCCGAAAAAGTTAATGTTTGTTACTAAATCTTTATATTTATTTAGGGCATCACTTTTATTTAAAACCTCAGAAAATTCTTTTTTAGACAAAATAGCAGGGTTAAGCCCTTTAGTTTTTATTCTAATAGGGGCTTTTCCTGAGTTTTCACAAAGAATCCAATCGCATTTGGTAGAGCCGCTATCTGCTATTAAAATCATGTTTTATAAAATAGTATTAGTTTGATAAATAAGTCGCTTCGCAATAGCCTGTCAATTCCTTTAAAGCATCTACAATAACAACTTCAACATCAACAAAAGGATTGTTTAAAATTTCAATGTGATTTTTTATTTCGCTGAGGTTTTCAGTTGAAATATTTTTATTCTGAATCGTTTCGGAAAGTATTAAGGATACTTCTGAAAGTGTTTTAGATAAATTTTGTAATGGTTTTATTTTAGGATTTTTTGTCAGCTTTAAAAAATCATCATGGTTCTTAGCCCAAATTTTTAAATAAGATAAAACTTGAATGGCATTTGTTTCATTTGAATCTTTAATAAAATTATTTACAATATGATTAAAATCTGAAGCATCTTCGGCATCAACAACACAGGCATCAGCAAACAAATTAAATGGTGAGAATGTTTTATATTCAGTACCGTCTTTATTACGTTTATACACTTTTAGAGGTTCGCAAATTTTTGATAACGTTATAAGCGAAGTTATATCTTGATTGTTAGTCATACCTCTTAAAATAACGTCTCTGTTTTTTATATGTGTGATCCCTAATTCTTCTAGTTGAAAAGACACATTTTTAAGGCGTTTTTTCATGTCATCAACATTATTGATATTTTTCGGTGACCAAAAGCGTTCTGCAATGGCTGCCGTTCTGGGCCATATTCTAGAATCTATGGTTAACGGCGTAACTAGTTCGCTCCACATGGTGGCTTCTCCACCTAAAATACGAGATTGCTCGGCTTTAGTTAGTTGCGCATCTCCTATAGGGTCTACAGTATAATGGTGTTCTACAGGTAACATTCTATCTATATAATAGCCGTTGGACAGTACGGTTTGGTAGCCTTTTTTAGCTGCACTAATTAATGAGCCACCTTTTTCAAGCCCTTCATTTTCTCCACGCCATGAATGTATTACGGCAGTTGTTGGCATATTTGGAGTCATAATTTCATCCCAACCCATTAGTTTTTTACCTAATTTACTTAGAATTTTTTCTAGTTTAATATTGAAATAGGTTTGTAAATCGTGATTTGTTTTTAGTTTATTCTTGCGTTTAAATTTTTTTATTTTTTTATTTTCATCCCAATGTTTGCCTTCATTTTCATCACCACCAATATGAAAATAGTCGTCTGGAAATAAAGGTGCTATTTCAGAAAATAAATTTTCTAGAAATTCATAAGTGATATCTTTTGTCACGTCTAAAGTAGGATCGAATACACCTGAATTTCGCTCAATAGTATAATCATAACCATCTTTACTTCCTAATTCCGGATAAGCCGTTAGAATTGCTGAAGCATGACCGGGAACATCAAACTCTGGAATAACACGGATTCCTAAATTATCGGCATACGCCACTAAATCTTTTATTTGTTCTTGTGTGTAGTATAAACCATCTGAAGCTAATTCATGAAGTTTGGGATATACTTTTGATTCAAATCTAAATCCTTGATCATCGGTTAAATGCCAATGAAAAACATTCATTTTAACCGAAGCCATAGCATCAAGATTGCGTTTTAAAACGTCAATTGGCTGAAAATGTCTGGCAACATCAATCATTAACCCACGCCAAACAAATCTTGGGGCATCGTTAATACTAACACCTGGGAAAAAATAATTGGTTTCATTGTTTTTAGTTAGCTGCAATAGTGTTTCCAAGCCTCTAATGGCCCCAACATCCGTTTTGGCCTTTATACTTATAGAAGTATCATGTACAATAAGCGAATAAGATTCGTCATTTTCAATACTTAGTTTAGAAACAGTGTCAAACGCTATATGAATGCTGCCTACTTTATTTGTTAGAGGAAAACCTTTATCTAAAAACACACCTGTTCTATTGCTTAAACGCCTTAAAAAATTAATAGCGGCATTACGAACTCGTCCATTGTTGTCAGGACTTATTGAGATTGTAACATCGCTAGTAATAATAAACTTAGCAGGGTTTACTTTTATGTCCTTAGGCCAAGGCATTAAATTATATGTTTCAGCCAAAATGTTTTGAGAAACCAAATGTCCACTATAGACACTACATAGTATTAAAACCAATACAAGTTTTTTCATTTCTTTTTTTTAAAAGTGGTAGCGTTTAAACGCTTCTATAGCAGCATAATCGGCCAATCCTAAATCATTATATTTTTTAGCTGTTAATCTATTTCTATCTTCAACACGTACCCAAAATTCACGAGAATCTCCACCTTGAAACATCACTCCATCTTTTTGAGATTGGTGATAAAAAATGGCATGTCGTTTTTTAAGTACCTGATCTGGACTCATCGGAACCGCCATCTCAATTTGGTAGGATTCCCATTCGTGCCATGCACCACGGTATAACCAAACCCAACAATCATCCATATATTTGTTGTGTTTTAATTGCTCTAATGCTATAAATAAGGCATCTAAACACACTTTATGTGTTCCGTGTGGATCTGCTAAATCTCCTGCGGCATAAATTTGATGTGGTTTTATATTTTCAATTAGACTGCACATGATTTTAACATCAGCATCTGAAATATTATTCTTTTTAATGGTGCCTGTTTCATAGAATGGCAGATCAAGAAAATGAACATTTTCATCGTTAAGACCTAAATATCTAGTGGCTGCTAGTGACTCACTTCGTCTTATTAATCCTTTTAATTGTCGTACTTCATTAGAATCAATATCATTATCCGTTTTCAGTTTTAGAAAATTGATAATGCTTTGAGTTTCCTCACAATTAGGACATAAAGTTTGAGTGATTTCAGCAAATTTCAATGCTTCTTCATCTGAAACAGCAATATTTCCAGACGTTTGATAGGCAATATGTACATCGTGCCCTTGTTCCACTAACCTATCAAAAGTACCTCCCATAGAAATAACGTCGTCATCTGGATGAGGACTAAATATAATTACACGCTTTTTAGGGATATTGGCTCGCTCTGGTCTGTTAGAATCGTCTGCATTTGGTTTTCCACCTGGCCATCCCGTAATAGTATGCTGTAACTTGTTAAACATTTTTATATTCAAATCGTAAGCAGTACCCTCTTCAGTAAGAAGGCCAGACATACCATTATTGTTATAATCTTTGTCCGTTAATTTTAAAATAGACGTGTTTAAAAGTTCAGAAAGCCAAACAACAGCCTTCAATTTTAATGTTTCATCCCAAACACAAGAGGTCACTAACCAAGGTGTTTTTACTCGGGTTAATTCAGAAGACGCACCTTCATCTATAATAAACGTGGTGTTATTATGATGTTGTAAATAAGTTGCTGGAACTTCAGAAGTTATTTCACCTTCTATAGTTTCTTTAAGAATTTCTGCTTTATTAGCTCCCCAACCTAAAAGGACAATGCGTTTTGCGCTTAGCACGGTGCCTATTCCCATGGTAATAGCTTTTCTTGGCACGTTATCAATACCTAAAAAAGCAGGTGCAGCATCTACACGTGTAATATGGTCTAAGGTGATGTTTCTTGTGCCCGAATTAAGATGGGATCCTGGTTCATTAAAACCAATATGACCTGTTCTACCAATACCTAATAATTGAAAATCGAGACCACCTACAGCCTTAATTTTCATTTCGTAATCGATACAGGATTGGTATAAATCTTCGCTATCAACTTTTCCGTTTGGTATGTTGATGTTTTCTGGTAATATATCAATATGATTAAAAAGGTGCTCGTGCATGAAATAAAAATAACTTTGAAGGTTATTCTTATCCATAGGGTAGTACTCATCTAGGTTAAACGTGATGACATTTGCAAAACTTAAGCCTTCTTCTTTGTGTATTCTGATAAGTTCTTCATAAACTTTTATAGGAGATGAGCCCGTTGCTAAACCTAAAACACAAGGGTTATTTTGACTTTCTTTTTCCCTAACCAAATCGGCAATTTCTTGCGCAACAAGAATGGAAGCTTCATTGGAATCTTTGAAAATAATATTGTGTATTTTTTCAAAACGGGTGTCTTCAAACTTTCCTGCTTGTGTGTACTCTATATTTTTATGCTTTGCAATTTCCACAGTAATACTATTTTGTGGTTAATAATTTTGTTAAAACAAACGGAAAACCTAAATCTTCCGTTTGCATAACATCAAACTAAACTTAAACTAACTCAACTAACTTTAATATTAAAAATTTGGTCCTCCAGTATCCCACCAAAGGCGAGTTCCGCCATTGTCTGGACCGCTTAAAGCCGACACAGCACCAGCAACACCTTCAGGGTTTGTAGATAGTTCACTATCTACGAACGGAATTCTTCTAATTTGTATATTAGTATCAATGGTTCCTCCACTTTGGTTGCTTACTGTCGGGAAAATTTTAGGGTATCCAGTACGTCTAAATTCACTCCAAGCTTCTTGCCCTTCTGGGAACATAGCTATCCATTTTTGTGTGATAATACGTTCTAGTTTTTCTTCATTAGTTCCTCCTACATCCCAAGCAATTGTAATGGTGCTTAAAGCTGTTGCATTATTTGAAGCATTTACAGGGTCAATATAATCTGCAGGTGTAGACGCATTATCAGCTATATAGTCTGACACTCCACTACTGCCATGTTGTTCAAAAGATGTAGAAATTCCTGTTTCATAGTTAGCTTGCGCATCTCCAGCACCAGTCCATCCTCTTAATGCTGCTTCAGCTTTTAAGAAATAGACCTCAGCCGCAGTCATTAATTGTACTGTAGATGTGTGAATAGCGTCATTTATAGCTGAAAAACCAATATAATCTGCTTTTTGCTCTAGCTCATCTGCATAGCCAGCTAATAAAGGCAATCCTCCACGAATACCTTTTACTGTTCCAGGAACACTTGTTGGAGCATCAAAATAACTTGAAGCGCGACTATCATCATACCCCGTTAAAATAGATTCCATTGAAGCATTCATTCTAATATCTCCCCATGAATTATCAATAATAGCAAGCGGATGATCTAAAGAACTATTAACATTAAAGCTGTCATCGTTAGTAGCCATCAACCCTAAAGATTGGGATAACGCTTTTTCGCCTTCAGTTTTTGCTTTGGTAGCATCAACTTTCGAGATTCTAATTGCCAAACGTAATCTTAATGAGTTTGCTAATTTTACCCATTGAGTGTAATCGCCTCCGTATGATAAGTCGAAAGCAGAAAACCTTTGACTATCTATATCTGCCATAAGGTTAGCAACGGCCGTATCTAAATCTGTAAAGAAAGCATTGTAAGCTTCTTGTTGAGAATCATAAATACCTGCATTTGCTAAATCTCCAAAATTTGTATATACAATAGGCCCGAAAACATCAGACACACGATGCATGGCTTCAACTTTCAAAATTAAAGCTACAGCATGTAATGTTGGAAATTCATCTGCGGTTAAGTTGCTTATGGCATCAACATTATTCATCACATTGCTATAAGGAACGTCCCAAATAAAACCATTCCATCCACTATTTAAGGCGTAAGTTAAATTGTTTGCTCCAGCACCAAATGGTCTTGGGTTAGTTAAATAGCCAGAAAACACATCTGCGTTTAAATTTTGCTGTAATTGGTATGACCAAGCAGGGCTATATTGATAGATACTTTCAAAAATAGGTTTGTATTTAGATCCCACATGTTGAAAATCTACCTCCAACTGTTCTTGAGTAATATTTCTATCGTTTACGTTGAATTGTTCCAAATCACTACAAGATGTACTAACTAGACCCAATACAGCTAAACATGCTAATATGTTACTTATATTTTTCATCATTTTAATTTTTTTTAGAATGTTAAATTAAGATTTAGACCGATGCTTCTTGTAGAAGGAAGCCCTAAAACATCTACACCTTGCAATGCATTCCCGGTACTTAGTGATACATTAGGGTCGTGTGGTGCATCTTTGTAAAAGAAAAACAAATTATTCCCTACCAATGATGCTTTTACTCTTTTAAAGAACGAGTTCTCAGCAAGGTTGAAATTATAACCTAGTGCAAATTCAGCTAATCTTACATTTGTAGCACTATAAATATACTCTCCTGTAAAACCATTTCTACCACCTACTTTCCCGTAGTAATCTTGTGCTGATAAGGTAGAGGCAGATCCATCAATTTGAACATTTACATTTCCGTTTGCCGTTTCTCTTGCTGAGTTGTTACTAAACCCTTCAACAATAGCTTCAGTCATACTCATGGTTTCGCCTCCAAATTTACCGTCAATTAAAAAGTCAATTGTAAAATTCTTATATTCAAAAGAGTTATTCCATCCTAATGTAAAATCAGGGTTTGCATTACCTACTTTGGTTAAACCATCAACTGTATTATCGTCATTTGCCACAACAGCATCGCTTTCAATAATAGGAAGGCCATCAGCATTTCTTCTAACAACTTGAGCGTATATATCTCCGAACGAACCACCTTCAACTAAATATGACCCAAAAGTATTAACCCCTTTTGCAGATAATGTAAAAAACTCAGGCTCTATTAACCCTTCTAATACTTGCCCGTTGTAAATTTTCTCTATTTTATTTTTGTTAGACGCAAAATTTACAGTTGTTGTCCATTTAAAATTGTCTTTTTGAACCGGAATGGCAAAAATAGATGCCTCAACACCTTTATTGGAAATTTCACCAGAGTTTAAGTAAGCTTGCGGAGCACCAATAATTGTAGATGATGTAGAGAAAGCATAATATTGATCTGATGTTTTTGTGTTATAATAGCCTAAATCTATGCCAAACCTATTGTTGTTAAATTTCCACTCTGTTCCTATCTCAAAAGACTTTTGTCTTTCTGGTTTAGGCGTTGACCCTGGGAATGGTTTTATAGGATCTGTTGAACTTACGCCGCCACCTCCAAAGATGATTGAATTGTTTGGAGAAATTTGATCTGCAGCAAAACCGTTACCAACTTCAGCATAAGATGCTCTTAATTTAGCAAATGATACATTTTCCGGTAAATCTAAGAGATCACTTAAAACCCCTGTTACACCGATTGATGGATAAAAGAACGAATTATTTTCTGTTGGTAAAGTAGACGACCAATCGTTTCTAGCGGTTAAATCCACAAATATCTTGTCATTAAACCCTATTGTTGCACTTGCAAAAACAGAATTTACTCTAGTTTCAAATGAGTTTTGAGTAAAGTTTACTGAAGGGTTTCCGTTAAAGTTTTGAAATGCAAATACATTAGCAAATTGCAAACCTCCGTTTGTGCCAGAGTCTCCTGTAAATGACTCTGTAGTAGAGCGTGTTGTGCTGGCGCCTATAATGGCATTTACTGAAGTGCTTTCATTAATTTGTGTATTAATATTAGCAATTACATCGCCATAATATTGCGTGTAATCATTTTCAAAAACAATGTATCTTCCGTTAGCCGGAGCTAATGTAGCCTCTGTAGTGGCATGTATTTTTCTTTCAAAATCAAATAATGATTTATCATAAGTCCCTCTTGTTTGAAGTGATAACCAGTCGTTAATTTTAAAATCCAGACTTAAAGATGCTACTAATTTATTGCTAGTATCGTCTGAAGCATTTCTATTTACCACCCAATACGGGTTTTGTTCAATATCAGATGTTCCTCTATACCATTGTTGAGTCATAATGTTTCTAGCAGGATCCAAAGCTTCGAAAGCTGAGTAATCAGATAATTTTTCAGTTGCAGATTCAAATGCATAAGTTCCTACCAAGGGATTAAAATACAAACCAGAGATAGGTCTGTTTTTAATATTTTGAGTGGAAGCCATAACACTGGCGTTTACTTTTAATTTACCATCAAAAAGTTGCGCTGTTTCTCTAACGTTAAAGGTGTGTTGTTTTAAATTATTTGTTGGTAAGACACCATCAGCAAATGTATTGCTATAAGAAAAATACGTTTGAGCATTTTCTGTACCACCTGAAACTGATAATGAGTTAATGTTTGTAATACCAGATGTTAAAAAGTCGTCAATATTACTTTGAGTTTCCTCATTAAAGTCCATGGCATAAGCAGCACTATCAACCGTTAAATTTGATGAAAAATCAACCTTAAAACCTCCGGAACGGCCTTTTTTGGTTGTTATTAAAATAACCCCATTTAAACCAGCACTACCATATAATGCAGAAGCAGATGCTCCCTTAAGTACTGTTAATGATTCAATATCATCTGGATTTATTAAAGACAAAGCGTCTCCACCATCTCTGTTACCACCGTCAATATCACCAAAAGTAAGTGTCGGTTGATTTGAAGAAGGGTTGGATAATGGAATTCCATCTACAACATATAAAGGTTGGTTATTTCCTATTGAAGAGTTTCCTCTTAATGTCACTTTAACAGATCCACCAGCACCCGATGAACTACGAGATATGGCAACACCAGCTACTTTACCTGATAAACTGTTAATAGGGTTAGTCTGTTTAACCTTGTTTAACTCATCAGCATTAATGTCTTGAGCTGCATAAGTTAATGACTTTCTGGTTTTCTTAATACCTAAAGCCGTTACAACAACTTCATTAAGTTGCTCAGCGTCTTCTTCTAATTGTGCATTAACCACACTAGAATCACCAACAGTAATCTGAATGGTTGTCATTCCTACGTAAGAAAAATTTAATACGTCTCCAACGGAAGCTGTAATTGAATAATTTCCGTCAAAATCTGTTTGGGCACCATTAGTGGTTCCTTGTACAATAACATTCACTCCAGGAAGCGGAATGCCATCGGTTTTTGAAGTTACTGTTCCTGTAATATCTTTTTCTTGCGCAAATGTTGTTTGAGCTGCGAATAATAAAAAAGAGAACAAGAATAGTATTCGTAAATTTTGTTTCATAATTTGATTATTTTGTTTTTTTAGTTGAGCCAAACTATCCATTATCAAAATAGTTTTAAAATAAATTATATAAACGACATGGTTTTACACACAGACAACATTTTATGTTCGATAAGCGATTTTAGTAAAATAAACAATTGTCAATTTAATTGTTAGTTAATGAATATATCACTAAAATTGCTCTAAATTAATAAGGTTTTGATAATGAAAACCATTTAAATTTAGGAATCATTTCATTATTTAATAAGAAAATAGGCGAAACCATTCCCATCAAATATCATCTGATATTTTGGTTAGTCTACTTTGTTTTTAATGTTGTTAGGTGGGGAAGTTATTATGAAGATTATTGGTATTCTTTTAAATCAAACTTAGTCACATTTACAATGGCTGTTATTTTAGTTTATGTGAATATTTATTTTCTTATTCCTAAGTATATTTTAAAAAAGAAGTTTAAAAGATATGCTTTGTATTTTATTGTATCGCTCGGTCTTTTTTATGTTATTAGAACAGAACTTATTTATTTATTTATAAATGAAAATGTTTGGCCAGAATCAGAATCTCCACAAAAAGCATACTCTTTTAATCATATTATTGTTGTGGTTTTAAGTGGGATTTATGAAGTTGGATTAGCAACAACAATAAAACTAACAGCCGATTGGATTTATGAACGAACGCGCGTAGAGAAACTTGAAAAATTGCAATTAAGCTCCGAACTTAAATATTTACGAACTCAAATACAACCACATTTCTTTTTTAATACCTTAAATAACCTATATGCTTTAACATTAAAAAAATCGGATAATGCACCGCGTATGGTTCTTAAATTATCTGAAATGATGCAGTACATTTTATATGATGTTAAAGGATCTAAAGCAAGTTTACTTAAAGAAATTAATCATATAAATAACTTTATAGATATTGAACAACTTAGATTTGAGGACAATATAGATGTAGAAATGGATATTACTGGAAATATTGAAGATGTTCATGTACCGCCTTTGCTGCTTCTTTCTTTTGTTGAAAATGCGTTTAAACACGGGATGAGGGAAAATGATAAGTTGAAAATAAATATGAGTTTTGAAGTCTTGAATTCTGAGTATTTAGAATTTACAATAACAAATAATCATAATCCAAAAGCGTATTTAGATAAGAGTGCGGGGATAGGGAATGAAAATGCAAAGCGAAGATTGACATTACTATTCTCGAATAATTTTATTTTAGACTCTAAAATAGAAGGCGATAATTATAAACTGTTCTTAAAAATTCCTGTGCAATGAAACATTCATTTCTAAGAATACCATCATGTAGAGTAAAGGTTATATAGATGTTACATCTGACCATTAAAAATAAATGAATAAAAACAGATGAAAATTAAGTGTATTATTATCGACGACGAAGCTTTAGCGATTTCTGTTATTGAAAATCATTTAAAGAATTTTGATCATGTTGAAATTGTTGAAACATTTAATAATCCGTTAAAAGCATATCGTGTTTTAGAGCAAGAAAAAATAGACCTTATTTTTCTGGATATTAATATGCCCCAAATGACGGGTTTTGCATTTATTGAAAACCTGAGTTACAAGCCTTTAATTGTTATTACAACGGCCTATCGTGAATATGCGGTTAAAAGTTTCGAACTAAATATTTTAGATTATTTGGTGAAACCAATTCCTTTCAATCGGTTTTTAAAAACTATTAATAAGGTATATCAACAAGTTTATGTTAGCAATAAATCTGCGGATGTTAGTTTACAACAAGAACCACATATCTTTCTAAAAGTTAATAAAAAGCTAATCAAAATAAACCTAAATGATATCCTTTATATAGAAAGTCTTAAAGACTATATTAAAGTCATTACTACTTTAGGAGATTATGTGGTACACAAATCGCTAACTGCTATAACCGAAGAATTACCACAGTCAAATTTTATACGAATTCATCGGTCTTATACCATTTCAATTAATAAAGTCATTGCTTTAGAAGGTAATACTGTTGAAATTTCAAATAGAAAAATCCCAATAGGGCGAAACTATGTGAAACAAACAAAAGAACGCATATTTAATATTAACAACAATAATGAAAATAACAACTAACCATAAAATCACATAAATAATCATGTCTAATACTCAAGAAATATCATCAAAAAACAAAACATTTATTCCTATTCTTATTATAGCTGGATTATTTTTTGTTTTCGGATTTGTTACATGGATAAACGGCGCCTTAATTCCATTTATGAAAACTATAAATGAACTTACCGATGCACAATCCTATTTAGTAGCATCAGCCTCTTATATTTCGTTTGTAGTTATGGCTTTACCAGCTTCTTATATTATAAACAAAATTGGTTATAGAAAAGGCATGTCGTTAGGATTAATAATAATGGCAATAGGAGCATTGGTTTTTATCCCAGCTGCCGAAGCTAGAACCTATTGGATGTTTTTAACTGCTATTTTTATCCAAGGTACTGGTATGACTTTGTTACAAACTGCTTCAAACCCTTACATAACTATTTTAGGGCCTATTGAAAGTGCCGCAAAGCGAATTGCTATTATGGGTATTGCTAATAAAGTAGCCGGAGGATTGGGTTCTGTAATATTTGGTGCCATTTTATTATCAGGAATAGACGGGATTAAAGAAAAACTAAACCTTGTAGATGCTGCTGAAAAAGCCAGTTTGTTAAATACCATGGCAGATAGTGTTGTAACCCCATATATAGTTATGGCAATTGTGTTATTTTTATTAGGTATTTTAATCAGAAAAGCACCTCTGCCACATGTTGAGGCACAACCGATAGAGGCCTCTGAAACAGGAGAAAAATCAAAATCAAGTATATTTCAATTTCCACATTTATGGCTGGGCGTTTTAGCCTTGTTTGTTTATGTAGGTGTTGAGGTTATTGCTGGAGATACTATTATTTCATATGGTATTTCACTTGATATTCCTGTCGAACAAGCTAAGTTTTTTACATTATTTACATTAATGGCCATGGTAGCTACCTATGCTTTAGGTGTGTTCTTAATCCCTAAATATATAAGTCAAGCCTTAGCTTTAAAAGTAAGTGCTGTTTTAGGTATTATGCTGTCATTCTGTATTGTTTTTACTAGCGGTTTTACATCGGTACTTTTTGTGGCAGCATTAGGTATTGCTAATGCTTTAGTTTGGCCAGCTATTTGGCCATTAGCATTAACAGGCTTAGGTAAATTTACTAAAACGGCTTCGGCTTTATTGATTATGGCTATTTCTGGAGGTGCCATTCTTCCGCCTTTATATGGTGTTTTAGTAGATAATAAAAAAGAAAGTTTATTGACTAGTGGCATTGATGAAGTGAGTGCTATGGCAGAGGCTGCTTCTTTTGGATATTGGGTTTTATTGCCATGTTATATCATTATTCTTTACTATGCCTTTTGGGGGCATAAAGTAGGGCTTAAAAAAGCATAGACTTTAAAATTTATGTCTTACAAAAAAAGAATAGAATCTGTTGATATTTTAAGGGGGTTTACAATTATGGCTATGATTTTGGTAAATACACCAGGAGATTGGAGTTATGTATATGGGCCTTTATTGCATACCGAATGGCATGGGCTAACACCAACCGATTTAATATTTCCTTTTTTTCTATTCATTGTTGGGATTTCAATTTATTTCGCATATAAGAATAAACCGAATAACAATTCCACTTATAAAAAAGTAGCCATTAGGAGTTTAAAACTCATAGGATTAGGGTTGTTTCTAAATGCATTTCTACCTTATTTTCCTTTTATCCAGGATTTTGAAACCATGAGATTTCCTGGCGTACTACAAAGAATAGGAATCGTTTTTTTTATTTCATCTGTATTATATCTTAATTGTAATTGGAAAGGCTTGCTAGGTCTTTCAATTTTTATTTTACTTGGATATTGGTTATTTCTTGGGTTCATGCCTTTTCCAAATCCAAACGGTATCACATCAACGTTTGAAAGAGCGCCAAACAATTGGGCTAATTATTTAGATTTAAGTATGTTAGGAAAACACATGTGGCAACCAGATTATGATCCTGAGGGTGTTGTTAGTACAATTCCTGCAATTGTAACCTGTGTTTCAGGTATTTTAATAGGTAAATTGTTAGATGGACTTACTGAAATAAAATGGTTGTTTTTGGTTGCTTTAACGTTGCTTGTTTCTGGCTATTCGTTCAATACTTATTTTCCAATAAATAAGGCTATTTGGAGTAGTAGTTTTGTTTTAGTAACAAGTGGCTGGGGCACTTTAATATTGGCCATTATTTATTACCTAAAAGATATTAAACGTTTTGAATTTGGAACCGTTTTTAAATATGTAGGCATGAACGCCATTACTATTTATTTTTTGTCCAGTCTTGTTACTAAAACCATGTATTTAATAAAAATTGAAGCCGATAGTAATATTCATTCATGGGTTTATAATGCCGTATTTGTACACGATTTTTTTGGCCTTAAATTTTCTTCATTACTGTATGGGTTAATCGTAGTTGTATTTTACGTGTTATTAGGTTATGTAATGTATAAGAGAAAAATAATTATAAAAGTATAGTGGGGATGTTTATCCACTAATCATACTTAATAAATTGAAGAAAATCATTATTTTTCCCGGCTATAATATATTTTTTTCCGTGAACAGAAATAGGTTCTATATCTTTAACATCACCAGGAATAAATAATCCATTTTCAGATGATGATATAGCTTTAAAACTACCTTTATTATCTCCTTTTAAAAACAAACCATAACCACCATCGTTTCTTGGAGTTTCAACTTCAGATGAAAATAAGTTTCCTGCTATAATTGCATCAAGGGCACCGTCTTTGTCATAATCATCAACTTGTATTTTGTTGATGCTTGATAGTTGCGCTTCAATAGGCAGCTCATGAATGATGAATTTACCATCTTTATTTTCTAAATAAACGCTAGCAAAGGATTTTACTTGATAGTGAATCGCAGATTCTAGAGCATCTTTTTCGTAAACATCAACAAGTGTGGCATTAGAAAAGGTTTCATAATTTTTAAATTTTTCTTTAATATTTGGATTTTGCTGCGATGAACATTCACGACCTCTAACAGGATATTGCTTTCCTTCGTTGTAGTAACTTAAAACAATGTCCTTTTTATTATCGTTATCAAAATCATTCACATAAATATCGAAGGTATCATCTTGTGTGGCTTTGTATTTATAGTTTAAACCGTTGTTTCCAACTAAATAATCCATATCGCCATCGCCATCAAAATCGCCCTCATTAATGCTCCACCACCAACCTGTAGTGTCTTTATTTAAGCCCATGATTTCAGACACATCTTTAAAAGTTCCATTCGTATTTTCAAAAACTCGAATAGGCATCCATTCGCCAACTATGATGATATCTTCTACATTATCATTATTAAAATCGGTTATAATAGCTGCCGTTGCCATTCCTAAATTTTTAAACGTTTCAGCGGAAGTAATAGTGACATCTTCAAATTTTACAATGCAGTTTTCACTTTTATTTTCTAATAAGTAGCTATTTGCAGAAGCAGGATAATTTCCAGGAACTTGTCTGCCTAAAACCAGTAAATCTTGTTTCCCATCTTTGTTGAAATCTAGATTATAGACCTTTGAACCACTTGTAATCATCTCAGGAAGTGCGCTTAATTTTGTAAATTTTCCTGAACCATCATTCAAATAAAGTCTATCTTGAAGCATTTTAGATTTAGGTGAAAACTCATAACCGCCACTAACTACATATAAATCGTTGTCGCCATCGTTATCAGCATCAAAAATTAACGCCCCAACGTCTTCACTAAGTTTATCTTCTTCTAGAAAAATGCTTTCTTTCTTTTCAAATCCGTTTTCAGCCTGAAAAAACAAATTTCCTATCCTATTAAAAGCACCTCCAACAAAGTAATCATCTAAACCATCATTATTCAAATCGCCAACTGCTAGAGCTGGCCCAAAAGTTGACATTTTATGTGGCAATAACACTTGATATTTAAAGTCATCAAATGTATTTTCATCGTGTTTATGTTCAGGAAAAACATCTTTAACATTTGAATTAAAAATAGTGTTTTCAATATTGAATTGTTCATTTTCTAAACTTGCGTTGGAATGATTAAAAGTTAGAATTTCATTTACTGAAACGTCTCTTTTTACTTCAACACTTCCATCAATCCAAACAACTTTGAGCTCGTCAATTTTATTGGCTTGCCCCAATCCAAAATGCAATTCTGGAGCAACAGATGATTGAAAACCACGAGTTAGTGTCAATTCTTGCATTTGGGTTTCATCATTAACTGTAACGAAAACACGATTTCCTAAACCGAATTTATTATTAGAAGTACCTTCAAAGTTAATAGTGATATAATTATTGATTTTCGAGCTGTTATTTTGAAAAACGGAAGCTTTGTCATCAATATTATTAGTAATGATTTCTAAATCGCCATCATTATCTAAATCGGCGTAAGCCACTCCATTTGAGAACCCTTTAAATTCGATACCCCAATCTTTATTAGCTTGTTCAAAGTTTAAATCTCCGTTGTTTTTATATATGAAATTATCAATACGCTCTGAAGGTATTTTCATGCTCATTTCAAGTGTTTTATCACTTTCAATGGTAAAAGCATCATCAATTTGATTGAAGAAATCACGATTGTTAACTTCTCGACGTGTACCGTTTGAAACGAACAAATCTTTTAAACCATCGTTATCAAAATCAGCAAAAAGAGGTCCCCAACTCCAATCTGTAGACGATACACCTGTAATTCTAGACACATTTGAAAAAAACGGATTTCCTTCCTCGAAAACTCCCGTATTCATCTGCAAACAATTCTGCATATATTGGTAATGAAAACCTGCGTCTACAACACCCCAAAACAAATCGGGGTTCATACCTGCCATATTTGCTTTTTTGCGCTTGTTGGTTTTGGCGTCCATATCTACTTGAAATACATCGAGATTTCCGTCGTTATTAAAATCGGCAATGTCAACGCCCATACCATAAAAAGCCGTATGTGACGTTGCTTCTTTTATAACTTCTCTAAACGTGCCATCTTGATTGTTCATGTATAAATAATCAGGGGAAGCAAAATCGTTTGAAATGTAAATGTCTGGCCAAGAATCATTATTTAAATCGCCAACTGTTGCGCTCAACGTTAGTCCGAAACTTTTAACACCAGCTTCATTGGTAACATTAGTAAATTTGCCATTATCGTTTCTATACAAGTGGTCAGTTTCAACGTCGTTTACAGTTTTCATTTTTTGTTCGTAAACGTAAACTGACGCATTGAATTTTGTTATTGGGTAGTTAGCTACATAGACATCTAAATCGCCATCTTTATCATAATCAAAAAACGTCGCTTGAACACTTTGTCCAGCATCTGCTAAACCGAATTCTTGAGCTTTTTCTGTAAACGTTCCGTCTTGATTATTAATATAAAGTTCGTTTGATTTTGGTGTAAATTTCCCAGCTACTGAGCAATAAATATCTAAAAAACCATCAGCATTTACATCGGCCATTGTAACTCCTGTGTACCATCTTTTATCGCCCGAAACACCTGATTTTTCAGAAATATCCTCAAATTTAAGATTACCTTTGTTTAAGTATAATTTGTTTGAAACTTGATTTCCTGTAAAAAACACATCTTTTAAACCATCGTTATTAATATCTCCGACAGCAACACCGCCACCCATATATAAATAAGAATAAGTAAAGTAATTTAAAGAATCGTTTTCTGTGAGATTATTGCTAAATCCAATTCCAGTTTCTGATTGATGAAGAGGTTTAAAAACCGTATAATCGTCAATATTTTTTTCTTTAGAGCAATTTAAAAACAACATTATTAATGCTGAACATATCAAAAACCCGCTTATCATTTTTATTTTCATCTCATTCCTTCCTTCTATCAAAGGCCTTTTTACTAATTATTTTCTAAACTAAAATGAATATTTTTTAACTTTTTTAATGCCTCTGCTGCTTGTTCGGCAGTTATATCTCGTTGTGGGTTTGCAAACATTTCGTAACCTACCATAAACTTCTTCACTTCAGCTGAACGCAATAACGGCGGATAAAACGACATGTGCAAATGCCATTCAGGATGCAAATTGCCATCCGTAGGACTCTGATGTATTCCTGATGAATAGGGAAAAGAGGTTTCAAAAAGATTATCATATCTAGTGGTTAATTGTTTGATAATGGCTGCAAATGCAATTTCTTCTTCTCTATTTAATTGTCCGATATGTTGATAATGTTTCATCGGAATAATCATGGTTTCATATGGCCAAACAGCCCAATATGGAATTAAGGCTACAAAATGATTATTCTTTAAGATAATACGTTCATCCAGTTCTAGCTCTTGTTTTACATAATCAGATAAAAGACTTCTCTTGTTTGCTTCCCAATATCTTTTTTGTTGTTGTTGCTTTTTTAATACAATTTCAGGTATCGAGTTTTGTGCCCAAATCTGGCCGTGTGGATGAGGATTACTGCATCCCATGATTTCGCCTTTATTTTCAAATATTTGAACATGACTTATTGATGACTGACTGCCGAGTTCTGCATATTCCTTTTTCCATAATTTTATTACTTGTGTAATTTCATCTACAGACATTAAAGGCAATGTTAATGCATGGTTGGGAGAAAAACAAATTACCTTACAGATTCCTGATTCTATTTGTGCATTTAACAAACCATCATTAAACACCTCTTTTTTAACTTCTGATATAAGTGCTGAAAAATCATTTACAAAACTATAAGCCCCTCTATAATTTGAATTTTCTTTGCCGCTCGTTCTTATATTTGTAGGGCATAAATAGCAATTCTCATCATATGTTATTTTCTTTATAACAACTGCCTTATCTTTTTTACCCTGCCAAGGACGCTTAGTTCTATGAGGAGAAACTAGCACCCATTCATCTATAAGGATATTATATCTTCTATGTGGTTGTGTATTTATGTGAAATTCCATATCAAATTTTTGTAACCCCATCACTTATACTAACATGTATTGGAGTCAATTCTATATTAAATTTTTCCTGATACGCCCCTGATATTTTTTCAATAAATTCGTCAATATGACTTTTATGAACAAGATTAATCGTGCATCCTCCAAAACCGCCACCCATCATTCTGGATCCAATTACGTAATCTAAATTCGTTGAAAAGTCTACTAAAAAATCTAGTTCCTGACAACTAACTTCATAAAGATATCTTAATCCTCTATGAGATCTGTTTAAACATTCACCAAACTCTTTTAAATTATTGTTTTTTAGAAATTTTACGGCTCTTAATGTTCTTCTATTTTCTTTAGTAACATATAAGGCTCTGTTGAAAATTTTTTCTGGTAATACTTTCTTAAATTCCCGAACAACTTTTGGTTTAACTTCTATTAAGTTATTAAAATTAGGATATTTCATTTGTATAGCTTTCAATGCTATTTTACATTCATCTCTTCTTATATTATATTCACTACTTGCTAAATTATGAGATATGTTTGTATTGAGTAATACTATTTTATATGGAGCCAAATTTGCCTCAATTAATTCATAGTCTAACGTTTTACAGTTTAAAAGTATAAGATGATTTTTTTTACCTTTTACAACTGCAAATTGATCCATAATCCCGCATTTGGTACCTACAAAAGTATGTTCTGCATCTTTTGATACTGTAATTATTTCTATATCAGTTAATCCAAGATTAAACAATTCATTTATACCTTTTGCCATACCGCATTCTAGAGCGGCTGAAGAGCTTATTCCAGAGCCTAATGGTAAATTGCTTTCTATTATACAATCAAACCCTTTTACCAAATTTGGTTTTACTATATTTATATGATAAACCACTCCAAGAATATAGTTTTGCCATTCGGTCTCACTCCTTTTTAAATTATTTAGATTTATTTCGAAACTACTTTTAAAATTACTTGAATATATTTTACATGAATCACTATTATTCTTTCTGAAACTTAATGTTATAGTTTTATCTATTGCGGCAGGTAAAACATAACCACCATTATAATCTATATGTTCACCTATCAAATTTATTCTACCTGGAGATTTAATAATAATCTCATACGATAATCCAAAATTCTCTAGCTTTTCTCTATTTTGTGAATGTAATGTCATGAAAATTGTTTGTTTAATTATTTTTATCATAGATTATTCAGGAATTCTTTTTCATAATAAGTTGTGGCATCTTCTAAAAGCAGTTTCATATTTTCGTTTTCAAAGGTCATACGTTTTATATCCCATTTTAAATATTTTACACAATCTTCAGAAATGATTTTCATATACTTTTTTACACTTGGAATATTGAAATATAACCTTCCCGTACGGCGTACAAAGAAATCGGTTAAGCTATTTGTCATTTCATGATATATACAGTACCAAAGTTCGGCTCTAATTAATCGTTCTAAGGCATCTTGGTTATCGAATGTTTTTGATTTATTGATAATAATATCTGATTGTTTACCATAGGTTGTGCATAAATACCAAGCATGATAAGCATCTGAAATACCCAATTCTAGAAGTTTTATTTCTAATTCCTTTTCATAAATTTCTACGTTATGTGAATTCTCAAGTGAAGGACTAACCAAAGGAATTTTTGCTGTTTTAGACTTTTTTAAGTCTTTTTTGTGCTTACTCTTCATGGTTTTTAAAACGGCTTCAATCACACGGTCTGCCATTCTACGATACCCTGTAAGTTTTCCTCCGGCTATAGAAATCAATCCGCTTTTAGAAATAAACAATTCATCTTTTCTTGATAATTCAGAAGGGTCTTTATCTTCTTCATGAATTAATGGTCTTAAGCCTGCCCAGTTAGATTCAATATCATCAATGGATAAAGTAACGTCTGGGAATGTTACATTTATCGCATTTAATAGATATTTAGCATCGTCTTTTGTGGCAACAACACGGTCTAAATTTCCTGAATAATTTGTATCGGTAGTTCCCACGTAAGTAGCGCGACCCCTTGGAATGGCAAAAATCATTCTACCATCAGGTACATCAAAATAAAGCGGTTGCTTTACGGGTAGTTTTTTAAACGGAAATACAATATGAACGCCTTTGGTTAAATGTAAATACTTATTGCTTATAGAATGGTCCTTAGCACGTAATTTATCAACCCAAGGACCAGCAGCAGACACATAATTTCTTGCCTTTATTTTGACTGTATTTTCAGTATTTCCATCGATACAGTTCAGACTTTTAATTTTGGAATCATCATTGTAATTAAAGGATTCCATTTTGCAATAATTAATGATGGTTGCTCCCAAAGACGCTGCTTTTTTTAATATTTCAATAGTTAATCTAGCATCATCCGTTCTATATTCTGCATAAAGACCACTGCCTAAAACGGCATCTTTATTAAGTAAAGTTTCTTTTTGAAGCGTTTCTTCTTTGTTTAGCATTCGGCGTCTGTCATCTCCTTTAACATCCGCTAAAAAGTCGTAAACTTTTAGTCCGATAGAGGTCATCATTTTTCCATAAGTACCGCCTTCAACTAAAGGCAACAACATTTTTTCTGGAATGACTAAATGCGGTGCTAATTTATGAACTATGGCACGCTCAGAACCCGACTCCCTTACCAAACCAATTTCAAATTGCTTAAGGTAACGTAACCCACCATGAATTAATTTTGTGGATTTATTACTGGTTCCTGAGGCAAAATCATTTTTCTCGACAAGACATACTTTTAAACCACGAGAAGCCGCATCTAAAGCTATTCCTGCACCAGTAACACCACCACCAATAATTGCTAAATCAAATTTTGTAGTTTGTAATTTTTCGATTTGAGCTGTTCTATTTAAAACTGAAAATTCTATGATTTTTTCCTTCGCCAACATCTTACTTTCTTTTTGTTCTTTTTATAGCTTCTTTCCAGCCTTTATATTTCTTTTTTCTTGTTTTTTCATCCATTTTGGGGCTAAAAACAGTATCTATTTCTCGTATTTGAGCAATGTCACTTTTTGTCCAAACACCTGCTTTTATACCAGCTAATAGTGCCGCTCCAAAAGCGGTAACTTCTATCATTATTGGTCTATCAACTTCAACATTCAACAAATTTGATTGAAATTGCATTAAATAGTTATTAGCACTTGCACCGCCATCAACTTTTAAAGTTACTATTTTTTTATTGCTATCTTTTTCCATAGCACCAATAACATCTTTGGTTTGGTATGCTAAGGCTTCAACAGTAGCTTTAATCAATTCTTCTCTTCCTGTATCTAAGGTCATGCCGTAAACACTACCTTTTGCTTTGCCGTCCCAATGTGGTGCGCCCAAACCTGCAAAAGCGGGCACTACATATACGTTTTTTAATGGAGGAATACTGTTGCAAATCACTTCTGTATCGCTGGCCTTTTCTATAATTTTCATGCGGTCTCTCAACCATTGAATGGAAGCGCCGCCTGCAAAAATGCTACCCTCCAAAGCGTAATTTACAGATTCGGAATCTAAGCTACAAGTTAACGTGGTCAGTAACCCTTTTTTTGATTTTACTTGTTTTCCTCCAGTATTAAGCAAAATAAAACAACCCGTCCCAAAGGTGCTTTTTGCAATACCAGCTTCAAAACCACCTTGACCAAATAATGAAGCTTGTTGGTCTCCAGCCACCCCATAAATTGGAATTTGAATTCCTTTATAGTCAATCACGCCAAAATCTGAGGACGAGTTTTGAACTTTGGGCAACATGTTTTTTGGTATGTTAAGCGCTTTAAGCAATTTATCGTCCCATTCTAGTTTTTTTATATTGTAAATGAGTGTTCTTGATGCGTTTGTATGATCTGTTAGATGTTTTTTTCCTTTTGTGAATTTATAAATTAACCAACTGTCAATTGTTCCGAAAAGCAACTCTCCTGCTTCGGCCTTTTCTTGGGCACCTTCCACATGATCTAAAATCCATTTTAGTTTGGTACCTGAGAAATAAGAATCTATAACTAAGCCCGTATTTTTTTTGATGTAACTGGACAACCCCTTTTTGCTTAAATCTTTACAGATATCAGTGGTTCTCTTATCTAACCAAACTATCGCATTATGTATGGGCTCGCCCGTTTCTTTATCCCAAACAACAGTAGTCTCTCTTTGATTGGTAATGCCAATTGATGCAATTTCTTCAGGATTAATTCCCGATTCAGATACGGCTTGATTAAAGGTATCCAATTGATCTTTATATATTTCCAAAGGATTATGTTCAACCCAACCAGATTGCGGATAGTGTTGTGTTAATTCTTTTTGTGCAATGGCTTTAATCTGACCTTTTTTGTCAAAAACAATGGTTCTTGTACTTGTTGTGCCTTGATCGAAGGCTATGACATATTTTTTGTTCATGGTTTGAAGTCTTCAATTTAGAAAATTAAATAAGTGCTTAACACTAAAATTGTAATGGCTATACCAACGACTTTAGCGTATTTCCAAGGTGTAATATCGATTTGCTCTGTAACTTTTGGTTTATACTCATTTTTATTAGGATAAAGTTTACCCAGTAATAACATGAAACCAACATTGATAACAAACAGAATACCCATAATATGTAAGAAGTGTGGATACGCTTTTGCTTTTATAATACCTAGTGCTTTAGCATCTGTAATACCATTTGCTGCAGCTTCTGTTAATGCTGCATCAACAAAATGTGGACTTAATACAAACTGACTAACTAGGTACATGAGTACTCCAACGGTAAGCACAATTTTTGCGCCCAAAGCAGGAACGTTTTTGGTAGCCATACCAACAGCAACAACTGCTAAAATAGGCACGCTTAAACTTCCTAAAGATTCTTGAATATAGGAAAATAGTCCATCTGGAGCATTCGCTATAAATGGCGCAATACTCATGGAAATTAATGCCAATAAAAGACCAAATACTTTTCCAGCTTTTACCATTTTATGTTCGGACGCGTTTTTATCAAAATATTGGCGGTATAAATCGACACCAAACAATGTGGAGCTACTGTTTAATAAACTATTAAAAGAGCTTAAAACCGCGCCAAATAAAACAGCGGCAAAAAACCCTAAAAACGCGCTAGGTAATACTTTTCTAACTAAAGCAGGATACGCTTGGTCTGCGTTTGTTAAGTCGTTTCCAAAAATATGCCACGCAATAATACCTGGTAGCACCACAATAATTGGGATTAAGAATTTTACAAATCCAGCTAATATCATTCCTTTTTGTCCGTCTGCTAAGCTTTTAGCACCAAAAACACGTTGTAAAATAGATTGATTTGTTCCCCAATAATACATTTGCGCAATCATCATTCCTGTAAAAATGGTACTAAAAGGAATGAACGAATCTATCTCGCCTTTGGCATTAAATTTATCTGGGTTTTCAGTCCATAATTCGTTTAATCCATCTGAAACATTGCCATCTCCAATAAGCATCAAACCAAAAATTGGTATTAAAAGGCCTCCAATTAATAAACCAATGGCATTTACTAAATCTGAAACAGCAACGGCTTTTAGTCCACCAAAAATCGCATAAATAGAACCAATAATTCCAATAGATAACACACAAATCCAAATAACAGATGATTGTGATATACCTAAAGTTTCAGGTAAATCAAACATGGTGCTAAATGCTAATGAACCTGAGTAAAGTATCGTGGGCAGAAGAACAATTCCGAAAGCCACCAAAAACAAAATGGATAAAATTGATTTAGTTTGTGCATCAAAACGCTCCTGAATAAACTCTGGGATGGTCGTGATTCCAGAGCGCATGTATTTAGGCAATAAATAAATGGCAGTAACTATCAACGAAATTGCTGCCAGTGTCTCCCATGCCATTACTAAAACCCCTTGTGCAAACGATTGTCCGTTAAGTCCAACAATTTGTTCTGCAGATAGGTTTGTTAAAAGTAAAGAACCAGCAATAGTTATATAACCCAAACTTCTTCCACCTAGGTAATACCCATCAGCTGAATTTTCATCTGTCTTTCGGGTGGCATACCATGCAATAAATGCTACCAATAATGTAAATCCAAGAAATGAAACAATTGATAGAATATCCATAGTTGTTATTTATTTAAAGTTAGTTCTGCTAATCCGCAATGGGGAATATTAATTTCCATGACACCTTGGTTTAGCACTATATCTTTTTGATTTACAAGTTCACCTTTGCAATTAAAGATACTGCAATTATAGTTTCCTAAATCATTGTTGATTTTAAGAATGGTGCTCTCTGAAAGTTTTGCATTTAAAATATGAATATTATCAAAATTTTCTTTTATTTCAATAACATGATCGTCATAAACTCCAATGATTGCTTTATTATTTTTAATCACTTTTTGAACAGGATAGTTCGCTAAAGGTCTTGAAGGTGTAAAATCTCCGGACACGATTAAGTCTTTGTTTTCATTCCAATAATTGGTATAGAATTCAACCATTTTCAAATGATCCTTTGGTAATTCTTTTAATACCACTGAAATTTGTGGAACCCCAAAAAGGGCATTTACCATTTGTAAAGCAGCTACTTCTAATTGCTCATCATAATGCCATGTAATCATATCTGAATGCACCGCGGAATTTCCTGCTAACATTCTAATATCTGCTATTCTAACACGATTCATAGTCGCATCTCCAGGGCAATCAAATGCACGAAACATATTGCCATATTTACGCATGGCGGGACCGGTGTATTTTTGCCTGAATTCGATAAACACATCCGGATTTATATTTCTTAGAGTTACCATTACGTCCGTTAATAACCTATCTACAGCTTCATTTATTGACACAAAATCCATTTCAGAATTATGCTTTGGTGTATCAACATACAATTTAAAATCATCAATAAAATCCAACTTAAAACCATCTAATTCCCACTCAATCAAGGCGTTTTTATAGATGTTTATAAGATATGCTCTCACTTCAGGATATCTAGGATCAAAAACGGGCGCCCAAAAATGATTTTCAGTTAAAAACTTGCCTTTGAATTTTTTGTAAGCTTCTGATTTTTTTCCGCAAAAAGGCACAGAAAACCAAAACCCTACTTTCATGCCAATAGTATGAATAGTATCTACAAATGCTTTGGTTTTTAAAAGACGCTCTGGTTTCCAGTCGCCTGTATAGTCATACCCTCTATTACCATCATTGGTTTGCCAACCATCATCTATAATAATGGCTTTGTAGCCCAACTTATAAGCTATTTTACATTCATCAAACAATACGTTTTCTTCCAAGTTTTGATGAAATTGATACCAAGTTGAATACAGAGGTGTTAATGCTATTTCTGGGACAGGAGCTGGTTTTAAATTTTCATAAGTTTCCCACCATTTTGAAACTTCTTTTAGTGCTTTTGAAAAATGTTTTTCTCCAGTATCTATTCTTATTTGTGTATTAAAATGACTGATTTTAGATTGTTGTTCTGCAAAAAAGGTAACATAACAATAAAAACAATCATCTTCTTCTCTTATTTCGGCATTTAACTCAAGTTTATTAATAGCGTTGGAGCAAGCAAATGTGTGAATGTTGCCGTCATCATGACCAAATAGACTTATAACTGGCGCATCAATGGAGATTCTAGATTCCATAGGCTTCTTTTCCCAATCGGCATGTATGCGTTTTGCGAAATCTGTAGTAGGTTTCCAAACCCCCTTGACATTATGAGCTGGTATTTTCCATTTCAGTGTTAATGGCTCGGGTTTTTTTGGAGTATCAGAAGTGATTTGAATATTGTATAAAGACACATTTGAATCTTTAGAAATGGTAGTTATTTCAGTTTTGAAATTATTACAACCACTTTTAATGGTGATGTCTTTTTTAGATGTAGTGTCGACAATTTGCGTCATTTATCAATTGTAATTGGCGATTAATTAAATGTTTATTACATAGTTTGTAATAATTGATTTGAGTAAAAACCGAGTCAAACAAAAAACTCGGTCTTTAATCAAAAATCAAACTAAACTAAATCAAATATATATTTTAATTATAACCAGGGTTTTGGTTAAGGTTAGGATTTGCATCTCTTTCAGAATTTGGAATCCAAATTAATTCATGCTTTCCATTTTCGAAAGCACCACCACTTAAAGATTTTGGATGATCGCCATGTAAAGAAGTTCCTCCCATATAATCATCAGCAAGACCCCATCTTACTAAGTCAAAGAAACGATGGCCTTCGCCAGCTAATTCCATAGCACGTTCCTCTATGATTGCTTGACGCATATCTGCTTGATTAATTGTTGGATTAGTATCAGCAATTAAAGTTAAACCCGCTCTGTCTCTAACCATATCTATATGAGGAATAGCTTCAGAAGTTCTGCTATCTTCATTTAAAGCCTCAGCCAACATTAGCAATACATCAGCATAACGAATTATTCTCCAGTTGTTGCCTACGTTGGTGCCTAAAAAGTCAACGGCATCTCTTTCTCCTAAATCCATACCAGCATATTTTCTTGAAAAAATAGGTTCTACACCGGCATCATTGGCAGTGGTAATGTCTTCAGCCATATCAGTTGTAAACGCAACACCACCATATCCCGTTGCACCAGGAAAATCATATACTAAAGTTTCATTTCTACGTGTAGTATCGCCATTAGCTTCAAATAAATCTTTCAACCAAGGGTTTACAACATGACTTCTATCTGGTGATTTAGAAGGTGGCGCATAATCAATATGAAAATTACCCATGCTACCTGTTCCAGGAATATCTGAGCCCCATACAAATGTATCTTGACCTAAGAATTGTAATTCGAATACGGACTCACTGTTGTTCTCGTTGGTGGTTGTAAAGTTATCTCCAAATTGCGCACCTGGTAATAAACTGTATTTACCTACTAAGCTTCCTAAAGCCGTAGCTGCAGGCTCGTACTCTTTCATATATAAATAGCTTTTTCCTTTTAGGGCAGTTGCTGCACCAGATGTAGGACGTCCTAAATTCTCACCAGTCCAGTTTTCAGGTAACATGTTTTCAGCCATTTCTAAATCTGCAATAATTTGTGCCCAAACAGCCTCAGGGGTTGCTTGTTCTACCAACAGATTATCCAAATCTGGTAAATCTGTTATTAAAGGCACATTACCATATAAGTTTGCTAAGTACCAATAATCAAAAGCCCTTAAAAAATAAGCTTGCCCAACTAAGTTCTCTCTAGTTGTTGTATCTGAGATACCATCTTCATTAACATTAATAATGATATTGTTACATCTAGCAATAGACTTGTAAAGTTCTTGCCAAGGTTCTGTTGCCCAACGATCTCCAGGATTTCCCTGAAAGGTTGACATGGCTGTATTTGACCCAAACGGAAATACATTAAATTCATCCGACCGCAACATTGCACCCGTATGTACAATTCTCCCCCAGAAAAAAGTTCCGGTTATTGGATGGAATGCACCATTTATTGCAGATTCTACTTGCTCTACAGAGGTGCCAAAGTTTGCTGTTGACGTAGCGTTGTTGTTACCTTGATCTAAAATATCATCAGAACAAGCAACACCAATTGTCATAAATAACGTAGCTGTTATTATGCCTATTGAGGACTTTATTTTAATTAAATTTTTCATAATTTATATTTTTTAAAACTTAGCTTGTAAACCTAACATGAATGTTCTTGCATTTGGATATGCTCTTTGATCTAACCCTCTACCAAGTAAAGGATTTACATCTGACCTTACTCCTGGTACACCAGAATTGATATTGGCTCTACCACTATTTGTTGATGCCACATCTGGATCGTATCCAGAGTAATCGGTAATTACAAAAACGTTTTGAATGTTTAATGATAATCTTACGCTTTTAATCCAGTCTACACCAAGTGCATTTTCGCCAAAATTATATCCAACTTCCATGTTTTTAAGACGGAAATAAGATCCGTTTTCTACAAAGAAAGAAGATGGTTCTTTGTTTCCTGCAGGATCATCAACAGAAGCTCTTGGAATATTAGTATCAGTATTGCTAGGTGTCCAAGAATTTAAAACATCGGTTAACTTACCACCATCTTGCCATAAGATGTTGTAGTATCTACTCAAGTTATAAATTTCGTTACCAGAAACCCCATTAAAATTTAAAGCAATATCAAATTTTTTGTAATTTCCGTTAAAATTAAGACCATAAGTAAAATCTGGTGTTGGGTTTCCGATAATGGTTTGGTCGTCAGAAGTTATTCCAGCTACACCATCAGTATCCACTCTTATAAAATCTCCTGTTGCAGGATCTACTTTGTCTTCTACGATGTAACCGTAAAACGCTCCAACAGGACCATTCGCCTCAGTTCTATTAACCACACGTAAATCTTCATCAATCCCTGGACCTAATATAGTAGCAGGAATATCTTTTGCTTCATTTTTAAGGTTGAAGGAGAAGTTTGTACCTACGCTATATGTGAAGTCTCCTTCAGATTTTCTATAAGTCACATCAAATTCAAATCCATTATTTACTAAAGTACCGGCATTTCTTGTTACAGGTAAACTAACACCCGCAGTTGAAGGGATACTAATTGGCACAAGAGCATCTTCAACATTTTTTGAATAATAATCTGCCGTAAAATTAAGCGCGCTATTTAAAAATGACATGTCAACACCAATATCAAAAGTTTTTGTGGTTTCCCATACTAAATTTTCATCAGCAAGTGTTGTTTGTGCTAAACCGTTAGCTATTCCACCTCCAAAACTTGTATTAGATTGATTCGCTAGAAAAACAGCTTGTGTTGGATAAAACACATCTGGATAAGATCCTAATTCACCATAAGACATTCTTAATTTAAAGAAGTTGATGTTTTCTGATTTCCAAAAATCTTCATTACTAATATTCCATGCACCAGATATTGAAGGGAAGTAACCTACCTGATTTGCTTTTGCAAATCGTGAAGAAGCATCACGCCTTAACGTTCCAGAAAAAATATATTTATCATTATAGTTGTAATTTAAACGCCCAAAGTATGATATTAAACCAGCTTCATTATTTTCACCTAATAAAATATTCTGCGCACTAGAAGGCAATGCTCCTACAACCTGAATACTATTTGCAGGTGTTCCCTGACCATAAATTCCGCTACTATTTTGTGTTTCAATAAAACGAGTAGAACCTACAACAGCAGTTACTTTATGAACATCATTGAATGTTTTATTATATGATAGAGTTGGCTCAAATAAAAGGTTTATATCCTCTTGTCTAAAATCTGTTAAATCATTTGAAGTGTTAACATTTCTAACGGCATCAACATTACTCATAAAATAAGTTGGAGAGAACTGAAAACGTTTTTGATTTGTGTAATCTACACCTAAGTTAATTCCTGCTGATAAGTTTTCAGTGATTTGGTAGTCTAGTTTTAAACTAGCAAACAATGTGCGAATTGTTTCTAAGTTGTTTTCTAAGGTCGCCAAAGCAAACTGATTTACACCACCAGGGCCTTGTACGTCCGTTGAAGGTGCTTCAAAACCTCCATCATTAGCGGCATTTCTTAAAGCTACAGTCGGAGCGGTTACCCCATCAAAACCATACCAATTATTCTCTTGTAACTTGCCTTCAGTAATTCCTAAAGATTGAGATAATTTAAATTTTCCAAATTCATGCTCACTATTAAATCTAGCATTTAATCTTTTAAAACCAGAACCTATCAAAATACCATCTTGATTGAAGTAGTTAATTGAAGAGAAATAAGATGATTTATCCCCACCTCCAGATAAAGTTAATCCGTAATCTTCAATTATTCCAGATTGTAAATTTTCATCTTGCCAATCGGTATCTGTTCCATTAAAAGATACGGTTGTAGAACTTCCGTCATTAGCAAAACGTTGGTTTAAATAATCTGTATATTGTTGTCCGTTAATAAAATCTAGTTTCTTACTTGGTGTATCGAAACCAATTCTAGAATTAAAAGACACTTCTAAATCCCTGTTTTTTCTACCGTGATTTGTTTTAATCAAAACGACACCATTGGCAGCGCGTGACCCGTAGATAGCAGCTGCTGCAGCATCTTTTAAAACTGAAATATTTTCTATATCGTTTGGATTAATATAATTCATGTTGTCTACAAATAAACCATCAACAATATATAAGGGAGAGGCATTACTTAAAGAGTTAATCCCTCTAATAAACACGTTTCCTGTTCCTCCTGGTTGTCCCCCAGGGTTTTCTACTTGAATCCCTGTAAGCTTTCCTTGCAAAGCAGAAGTTGGGTTACCTGCTACAGTAGTTACTAGTTCGCCTCCTTTAATAGATCCAACGGCGCCGGTAAGTTCTCTTTTATTTGTTGTACCATAACCTACTATAACTACTTCATCTAAAGCAGCGGCATCTTCTATTAATATTACACTAAGGGCTGTTTTATCTCCAATAGCTACTTCTTGTGTTTTGTAACCAACATAGCTGAATACAAGTACGTCATTTGAGTTCACATCTGAAATAGTAAAGTTTCCATCAAAATCTGTAGTTGCTCCTTTTGATGTGCCTTTTACTATAATATTAACTCCAGGTAAAGGGAATTCACTATCAGAAACTGTTCCTGATACTGTGATTGTTTGTGCATAAGCACTTAGTCCAAAAAAGAGAAAGGCTGTACAAAATAACAATCTTAGTAAATCTTTTTTCATAAGATAATTGTTTAATGTTAGTAATATTTAGTTGTTTGTTAATATACTATAGTATGCTACTTTTATAATCAAAAAGCATCTGTGCTACAGTATGCTACTTTGCAAATATATATAAAAAGATGATTAAAAATACGAATTCGAAAAAAAAATGTTGATTTTAACACAATATACCTTAGAAAAGCACTGTTTTTTTGCTATAATGAGTTTCTTTGAAAGAGCTCCGAAGGTATGATTTTATGGGTTTTATCTCCCATTTTTACGTATTTTGCAGACTCTTTGGCCATTTTTTTAAAATCTGTAGAAATTGTAGTAATACCACCAAAAATAATTTCTTTTATAGCATTATCGTTGTGCGCTAGCACGCCAATATCGGTCCCTACTGTATATCCTTTTCGTTTAGAATCTCTTAATACTTCCCATAAGTTGGTGTCATCAATAAAAAAGTATACCGTGCCTTCTTCTATGCTGCTTTTAGTATAACTTTCTTTAACTAATCCTCTAATTTTAAAACCTTTAATAAACTTGTTAAAAGCTTTAAGTATCCCCACGGGATAATCAGAATCCTCTCTATAAAAAAGAACAAACTCTTTATATTTATTTATTTCTGTCAGCAATTTTGTTAACTGGTTATAGGTAGAATTTTCGAACTCTTGAGTTATATAAGAGTAATCAAGAGGAAGTGGAATATGTCTATCGATAACCAACAATTTATCTGACGGGATTTTTTTTAATAAAACACCAACTTCTGGAATTTGAATAGGAGCGACTACATACATGCCATATCTGCCAGAAATTCTTGTCATAATATCTTTAAATACATCCAAATTATTATGATGAAAAAATACGTTAATAATGTATTTTTTGCCTAACTCCTCTCTAAATGTATTATAAAAATCTTCTTGAAAAGTATGAAATGCGTAAAGAACAAGTGCAACTCTTAGCTTTGTACCAGTATTCACGTCAGCAATATAGTAGCCCTTAAAGTTTTTGGATTCTACAATACCTCTACCTTTTAATTCTTCATAAGCTTTAACAATTGTTTTACGAGCATAACCAATTTCAGCAACCATTTTATTTATTGATGGTAAACGGTCTCCTTTTACTAAATCTTTAGATTCTATCGCGCTTGTAATACCACTAATTAACTTTTCATGTTTGTTTAAATGTCTAGCAGATTTTAATTTATTTATATTTTCAAAAACAATTTCCATACGCTATGAGAGATACTTTTTCAGTGATTCAAAAATATAGTTATTTTTTCGATAACTTCTTCTATATGTTTTGGAATAGTGTCTTTTTCCCAAGGATGTGAAACTCCAAAAACATGATTTGCACCTTCAATAACCACTAATTTGCTTTTAGGGCTCCATTTGTGAAGATTATTTGCCTCTTCAATTAAAACACTGGTGTCTGCATCTCCATGAATAATTAAATAAGGTATTTTTAAATCTGAAACAGCTCGTTTTATGGTAAGTCTTTTTTCGTTTTCAATATAATCTTCATAAAACTGGTAATAATGAGGCATTTGCTGTTTTGTGCGTCCGTTTAAAACATATTTAACACCATCTTTTTTCCATTGCTCTAAGTCGCCCGTTGTAGATGTTCTTTTGCCAAAACTAGAAACGCCTGCAAGACTTATAACTTTTTTTATACGATTATCTTCTTCTGATTTTATTGTAACTATACCACCCGCTCGACTATGACCTATTAAATTAATAGTGTTTAAGTTAGCATCATTCTCAAATTTCGTGTTCGAACAAATCCAGTCAATAACAGTTTCTAAATCATCTAATTCTTTAGTGTAGTTATTATTTCCAAAAGCTTCTAAGTCTGGGAAATCTATAGGTTGTTCAGCTGTTCCTCCATTGTGTGAAAAATTGAATTTGACAAAAAAGAACCCAGCTTCAGCAAAAGCTTTCGCCATCAAATTCCAAGCGCCCCAATCTTTAAAACCTTTGTAACCATGACAAAATATCACAACAGGTTTTGGAATACCATTTTCTGTATAAAAAACATCGGTAATTATAGGTTTTTTGTGTTTTCCTGGAATGATAATGTTTTTTGTAATAGTCATTTTAAACTTCTTTTTCAGTGAAATCTATTTTTGGGTTGCAAATTTCAAGGATTAGTTTTTTTAATTCAGTTTCAAAATCAACTAAAGTATCAGCGGTTATTAAAGCGTTTTTGCTTCTACTAAAAGTACTCTCTTTTTTGGAGAATTTTAAAAACCCAGAACTTAAATTTTTAAATGAAATAATACCAGCTTCAATAGGAAGATTAATCTTGTTAGATTTCTGCATCATATAAGCATAAGTTAATACTTGAAAACTTTTGCTATACTTTTTATAATCTGTAGCAATGTCTTCCCAATTAACCACCTCTACTTGGTTTTGCTGGACACTTCCTGTCTTATAATCAATTATTCGGGTTACTCCATTGCATTCATCAACTCTATCAACTTTACCTTTAATTTTAATAGGGAAATTTAGTTCAGGGATATTAATTGTAATATTATTATCAGCTTCAATAGCAATAATTTTAATTTTATCTCCGGCTTTCAAAGTTTTAATCTCTAAGTCTAAAAAGTTAGAAACATAACGTTTTGCTATTTCAAAAATAATAAGGTTTTTACCTTTAGAAATATCGCCTTCTTTGTACTCATTTTTAAAATGATAAGTAACCGTTTGTTCAATTTTAGGTTTTAAGCCTTTAATACCATCAACAGTTAAAAGCTTACCTATAAAAGGCTCATAGAAATCTTCTAGTGTATTATGTACGACTGTTCCAAGAGTATTGGCTGCGACCGTTTCTTCAACATCAACATGATCTTTTATTTTTAAAATTTTCTGATAATAAAAATCAATGGGGTTTCTAATATAGTTTGTTAATGACGATGGCGAAAACCCTTCACTAGCCAGATGAATTATTTGTTTTTGTAAAGCTTCAGTCTTTTTTACAACATTTAAATGCGTCTCAATGGTTGGGACTTGAGGCGCTATAATTTGATGCTTGATTTTATGAATACCCTCAAGCTCCAATTGCGTTATGAATCGACTTTTCTCGCCGCCAATTAAAACATCAGCTTCGGTATTGTATAATATATAAACATTTTTAGCGCGTTGTAACAGTCTGTAAAAATGATAGGTATAAACAGCATCTTTCTCTTTATAAGTTGGTAAGTTGTTCTCAAGTTTTACATCAAAAGGAATAAAAGAATTATTGCTTTTCCCTGCGGGTAATATCCCTTCGTTCACAGATGAAATAATGACCGTTTCAAAATCTAAAACGCGAGATTCCAGCATGCCCATAAGTTGTAAACCTTGTAATGGTTCTCCTTGAAAATCTAGAGTTTCACTGCTTAAAAGTTCTTTATAGATACTATACAGTGCCGATATGTCTTTTATGTGCTGATGTTCTGAGTTTAATCTTGTAAGCTCATTAAATAGCTCGTTAAAACGGAATACATATTCTAACGGTAATAAATTTGATTTTTTGCTTTCATATAAAGAAGCTTTTATGACTAGTATGAGTTTAGAGCAATTCTTTAATGCTAGTACTATTGAATTATCCCAACTAGAAAATAATAAATCTAAGATGAAATTACTTTTCTCAGCTATTTTAATTAATCGGTCTTTATTTAAAAAAACTAAATTATTATTATCAATAGTTTCAATGATTTTAGATGAATAATCGATTCCTTCAATATAAAATAATGGTCTTATAAATTGGTGTGATATAATGTTGATGACATCTTTATAGTAAAAGGATTTTGAATTGATTTTGTGTAATTGAAAAAGGGCATTAAACAATGAGGCTAATGGGATTAATTTTAAAGGAAATCCCATAGTCACATTTAAAGCCTGAATACTTGGTGGTAATGAATTAAGTACAGGAATCAATAAATTCTCATCACCTAAAACAACCGCTGTATTATTTAGTAAATCATTTTCCTTTTGTAGGTCGTTTAAAAGTGAACCAATATATTTTGCTTGACCTATATTTTTAGGAATACCAATTGTGGAAATATTTTTATCTTTTGAATAATTTTCGGTTATCCAATCAAAAGAATTGTTTTTAAAAAATTTCCAGTTGCGTATATGTTGCCTGGTGAATAAAGCAGCATCATGTTTTTGGTTTTTCATGAAGACTTTATCAATATCCCAATAAATTTGGGCTAAATCATTTTGAAGTAATTCTTGAATAATAGTTTCTTCTGAAGTGTTGAGGGCATTAAATCCCACAAACACATGCTTTTTTTTTGAATTGTTTTGAATATAAGCTTCCAAATTCTTCACAGCCTCTCTATAAATTAAACCTTGATATCCAATTTTGTTATTTAAAAGAGAATCTGTAAAATGTGTATAGTAGTTATGTAACTTGTTCCAAAAAGACAAATAGTTTTTTACAAAATCGGTTTTGTTTTCTTCTAACGACCAATGTTTTAAATCTTGAATAGCGCTTAAGTAGTTGAAAATATGCTCTTGAGGAATTAAATAGCGATCAATTTCATTAAAATCTTGAAGTAATATTTGTGCCCATTTTGAAAAGGATTCAAAAGAATCTAAATTTTCTTTTTTTGTTAATTGAGTATATGTCGTGTAAAATTCAAAAAGTAGTTCAGTATTAGAAATAGATTTAATTTGCGATAATTCTTCAACAAACTCTTCAATACTTACAATCTGTGGAGCAAATATAGTTTTCTTAACAACTTTAGATAGTTGATGTTTTAAAAAGAGTCCAGCTCTTTTACTAGGTAATACAAAGGTTAAATCGGAAAGATTTTGGTTATTACTTTGTAAATCTTTTAAAACATCGTTAATGAAAGTTGTCATACCCTAAAAATAAAAAACGCTTCGGTAAACCGAAGCGTTTTTTGTAAACTTATTTATTTTAAAATTGCGTTAGCTTATTTTGCTAAGTTAATTTCTACACGTCTATTGTTAGCTCTACCTTTTCTAGTTTTGTTAGAATCAATTGGTTTAGCTTCTCCATATCCAAGAGCAGAAAGTCTGAATGCATCAATACCATGTTCTATTAAGTGTTCTTTAACAGAGTTAGCTCTAGAATCAGATAATCTTTGGTTTAATTTCTCGCTACCTACACTATCAGTATGACCTTCAACTGTGAATTTAGCTGTTGGATATTCTTTAAGGATACCTATGATATCACTTAATACAGCTTGAGACTGAGCTTTAATACTTGATTTTCCAGTATCAAACAAAATCGTTTTAGCGTATTCGTTAAGCGTTTTTTGAACTTCTTCAGAAACTTCAGGACATCCGTTGTTAGCAACAGTACCTTTAACGTCTGGACATTTATCATCTTTATCTAATACACCATCACCGTCAGCATCTGGCCAAGGACAACCTTTGTTTGCAGCAGGACCAGCTTCGTTAGGACATTTATCATCAGCATCAGTAACACCGTCACCATCAGCATCAGGACAACCATTTAAAGCTTTTAAACCAGCAACAGTAGGACAGTTATCTTTGTTATCTGCAATACCATCACCATCAGTATCAGGACATCCATTAAGTTCCGCTAAACCAGCTTCGTTAGGACAGTCATCTTTACTATCTTCAATACCATCACCATCGGTATCAGGACAGCCGTTGAATGCTTCTAAACCAGCAACATCTGGACAAGCATCATCTTTGTCGTATATACCATCACCATCAGTATCAGTTCCACCAAATTTGATAGAAAAACCTGCTGTATGTTGGAAATGTGATGCTAAATAATCTTCAAAAGCATGTTTGTAAGAACTTTGAAAAGTTAAACCAACATTTTCACTAAACCATACGTTAAAACCTAACGTACCATTTAATGTACCAGCACCAATTTCATCTACCCAAGTGTAACCACCGCCTACACCTACAAAAGGATCTAAAGTTTTTCCTTCTAAGAAGTTGTATTTTATTGTACCATCAATTGCGTAGTATGACCAATCATCAACTTCATTAGTTACATCAGGACCTTTACTGATGTCTCCCCATTTATCTATTTTATTTAAAGAACCAGCAATTCCAAAAGAAAAACCGTCATTTAAATATTTAGATACAGAGATCGTTGAAAGAGACGGTAAAATGCTCCAGTGATCAGATACATTATATAATTCGTCACCGAAAGTATCACTAAATAACCCGCCATCTCCTGAAGGATAAGCATCAACTGCGTTTGCCCCAATGGTTATTTGCCATGGGTTGTTTTGGTCTTGCGCATTTACGTTGCTATAACCAAGTACAAGCAACATAGCGAACAATAATCTGCTAAGATTTTTCATATTCAAAAGTTTAATTTTTAAGTGTTAATCGTGGACAAAAGTAAGTTGTTAAATGTTATTAACAAAGACAAATATAAAAAAAAATAGTGCAAATTGGTAGTTCGTCGATAGTCTAGAATGAATTTAGATAATATTTAGCGCTTTTCCAACCTTATTAAAAGCTGTGATAGCTTTATCTAAATGTATTTTTGTGTGTGCTGCAGAGAGTTGTACGCGTATTCTTGCTTTATCTTTTGGAACAACAGGGAAAAAGAACCCTATAACATAAATCCCTTCTTCTAAAAGCATATTTGCCATAGTTTGAGAGAGCTTTGCATCATATAACATAACGGGTACTATAGCAGAATCCCCATCTACGATATCAAAACCAGCAGCTTTCACTCCTTTTTTGAAATAATTTGCATTCCATTCTAAGGTATCTCTAAACTCCGTATTATTTGCTAACATATCAAAAACCTTTATAGAAGCACCAACAATGGCGGGAGCCAACGAATTGGAGAATAAATAGGGTCTAGAACGCTGACGTAGCATTTCGATAATTTCCTTTTTACCAGTAGTGTAACCTCCCATAGCACCTCCCAATGCTTTTCCAAGAGTACCTGTTATAATGTCAATACGGTTTAAAACACCTTTTTCTTCAAGAGTACCTCTGCCTGTTTCTCCTATAAATCCTGCAGCATGACATTCGTCAATCATAACTAAAGCATCGTATTTATCAGCTAAATCACAAATTTTATCCAAAGGTGCTACTAGACCATCCATAGAAAACACACCATCTGTAACTATGATTTTAAAACGCGCTTTATTTTCATTGGCAGCTATCAATTGCTTTTCTAAATCTGCCATATCATTATTTTGATAGCGGTATCTAGCGGCTTTACATAAGCGCACACCATCTATAATAGAGGCGTGATTTAAAGCATCTGAAATAATGGCATCTTCTTTTCCTAGTAGTGGTTCAAAAACACCTCCATTAGCATCAAACGCAGCAGCATATAAAATGGTGTCTTCGGTTTGGTAAAAATCAGCTATTTTTTGCTCAAGCTCTTTGTGAATATCTTGTGTTCCACAAATAAAACGAACAGAACTCATACCAAATCCATGCGTATCCATGGTGTCTTTCGCTGCCTGTATAACTTCTGGATGTGATGATAAACCTAAATAATTATTAGCACAAAAATTCAATACAGTTTCACCGGTATTTAAAGTTATTTCCGCTCCTTGAGCAGAAGTTATGATGCGCTCTTCTTTATAAAGGCCATTATTTTTTATGTCTTGCAATTCTTCTTGGAGATGATTTTTCAGTTTTCCGTACATTTTATTGCGTTTTATGCAAATTTAAACTTCTTTAACTAAAATATCGTCATTTATATAGATAAGAATCTTCTTTTTGACACTTATTTTCATGTCTTCTAAAACATCTTGATAAGACTGAAGTTGTTGTTCATACTTTTTGGCTTCCAAACCTGTTTTGTAATCCATAATTATGGCCTCGTTTTGAGAATTTAATACTATTCTATCAGGTCTTAAAATGATACCATCTTTTGAAATAATATCACGTTCATTATAAACAATATAATTTGAAGAATAATAATCTTGAAGTTTTGGGTGCTCAAGAATATTTGTAACTGTTTGTTTTAAGAATTTGGCTTGTTCTTCATTTATAGTTGACGACTTTAGGAAATCGGTAATTACATAATCAATATCATCGCTCGTTTTTATTTGAGCCATAATATTATGAATCAAATTTCCTTTCTCAATAGCTTCTTGTTGATTGGTATCCCACAACAACCCCGATTTTGTAACCACTCTTATATTATGATCTTCTTTTGCTGTTGAAATAAACGATTGTTGAAGATGCATTTCTTTTTGATTTGTGGAACTTTTTGATAATTTCTTAGTCCCGATAGCTATCGGGATTCCGAAGCTATAAATCTCCTCTGCATCATTCCAAATTCCTAGATGCTGAAGATAGTTTATTAATAAGCCTGAATATTTTTTGGTATTAACTTCACCTTTAGACGATATGTCTTTTGTTGAGATTATATGCATCTGTTCTATGGCACGAGTTAGTGCCACATACAGCAAATTAATGTTATCTAATTCTTGTTCAGATTGATGTTTGTAATAAATGCGTAATCCTTCATCTCCATAATTTTCAAAATCTTTATTGTAATTTAAGAGTGTATGCGAAAATCCATTGTATTTTTCTTTATCTATGCTAAACCACTCTTTGGGCTCTAATTCTCTATAAATATCTAAATCGGCATAAGGAAAAATCACTACAGGAAATTCTAAGCCTTTAGATTTATGAATGGTCATAATTTGAACGGCATTTTGTCCTTGAGGTGAAATAATACTCAAACTCTCTTTTTTCTTATCGAAGTAGTCTATAAATCCTGAAATATCTGAGCCTTTTTTTTGAGAAAAATCTAAAACAATATCTAAATAAAATTGAATGTATGCATTTGATGTTTTGACTAAATTGAAACGTCTAACAACAGCTTCAACTAAATCATAAAGTGGCAACTGTAATAATGAATTACCATCCACAAATACCCCATAATTTTCCAAACGTTTTAATAGTTTATCAGTAGAAAGATGGATGTGATTTGTAAAAAAATGATGCTTGTCTTCAATATTAAAAAGTGTGGCTAAATAATTTAAAACCTTAATCTTTGTTTCATTGTTTTCTGGCTGAATAAGGAGTGATAATAAATCATTTATGAAAACAACATCGGGTGAATTATTAATCAGTAAAGTTTCAGAAGAAATTATTGGAATTTCACGCTGACTCAAATAATCAGCAATAGCAACACCTTCTTTCTTTTTTCTTACTAAAACACAAATATCTTCAAGACTAAAACCGTTTTCTATGCAGGTATTTAAAGTTCTTAAAACGGCTTCAGGAAATAGGTCGTTTCTATCATCTTCTTTATCAATATCTAAAAAAGATAGTTCTACAAAACCATCTTTTTCTTTTGTTATATTTTGATTCGAATTTTGGTAAAGGTTAATATGGTCTTCATGATTAAAAAACTGTTGAGACAAAAACTTAAAAAAGCCATTGTTAAAATTTACGACTTCTTTAAAACTTCGGTAGTTTTCTTCAAGATTTCTTACATCTTGTAATACCTGAAAAGGGGTGCTTTTATTATTAAACAAATCAATAAACTGTTCAGCTTTTCCACCACGCCAACGATAAATAGCTTGTTTAGCATCACCAACTAGCATGGTGCTTCCGTTTGCAGTAGATAAAGAATTTTCTAACAACGGAATTAAATTTTCCCATTGCATGACAGATGTGTCTTGGAACTCATCAATGAAATAATGTTTAAATTTTTCACCCAAACGTTCGTATATAAAAGGTGTAGGTTGTGCCGAAATTTCTTTGCTTATAATAGCATTAAATTCTGAAATCAGCATTTTGTTTTGGTCTTCTTTTAAAATTTGTAACTCACTATTTATGGCCTTTAAAACCGATAATGGCGTCGTGTTTTTATAAAAAGCCTTTAAAAATTTTAAATGATAAACCTGAGTTTTAATGGTTTTATATAACACTTCAATTTCTGGTAATAAAGTATCAATGGTGTTGGCTAATTCAGAATTTAATGTCTTATTATAAATACTTTTTCTTTCAGTGATATTTTCTTCTAATTTATTGCTGTATAGATTGTATATGTCTAAATTTGAAGCTTTTAAAAAGTGATTTGGTAATGTACCTCTAGAAAAATCGGTATGCTCTAATCCAGATTCTTCAATTAATATAAGTACCGTTTTAGCATGTTCAACAATATGTTTTTCTAAATCTGAAATTTCTTTTTTCAGTTGTGCTTTAAGCACCTTAAAATCATTTAACGTTTTGTCTTTTAAACCATTAATAAAGGGCATGTCGTTTTCATTCATCAGGAGTTTAGCAATCTTATTAAAATCAAAAGATACATCCCAACTTTTATCATCATCAGCTTTTTCAATAGCAAAATCGACTAAAACCTTTGTAAGATCATTATCATTTCCAGCTTTGGCAATTAAGCTATCTACGGCTTCGTTCAGCAATGAGTCTTGGTCTAACTCCACTTCAAAATTCAATGGCAGTCTTAAATCATAAGCAAAAGTTCTTATCAATTTATGAGTAAAACCATCAATAGTAGAAATATCAAAAGCGGCATAGTTGTGCAGTATGGTATCTAATAAACCTTTAGATTTTTCATGGAGTTTAAGAGGTTCCATTCGCAATTCTTCACAAATACTCTCAAACATGGCGTTTTTATCTTTTAAGATAGTTTCATCAGAAAACGTTTTAAGCGTTTCAACAATACGTGCTTTCATTTCTGCAACGGCCTTATTAGTAAAGGTTATAGCTAGAATACGCTTAAAAGGTTCTGGATGGTTGGATTGAAATAAAATTTTCAAATATTCTTTTACAAGTGTGTACGTTTTTCCGCTTCCGGCTGAGGCATTATAAATGGTAAAAGGCTGCGTTTGTTGCATGAAGAATGATTTGCTTACAAGATAAAAACTATCTATGATTTGATAACAATTTATTATTTTTAATTGACCTGTTTTATGTGTAAATTTGAAAGAAATTAAATATTAATTAATTAAAACAAAATAATTATGGCTTTCGAATTACCGAAATTAGGATATGCTTATGATGCCTTAGAACCTCATATAGATGCAAGAACCATGGAGATACACCATTCTAAACATCACCAAGGATATACAAATAATTTAAATAACGCTATTGCAGGAACAGATTTAGAAGGAAAATCTATTGATGATATTCTTGGAAATTTAGATATGAATAATGGTGCAGTTAGAAATAACGGTGGCGGATTTTATAACCACTCTTTGTTCTGGAGCGTTATGAATCCAAAAGATAGAGGTTATTTATCTGGCGATTTAAAAGAGGCTATTGAGTCTGCTTACGGATCTAAAGATGAGTTCATAGCTGCTTTTTCTAAAGCAGCAGGAACACGTTTTGGTTCTGGTTGGGCCTGGTTATGTGTACACAAGGGTGGTAAAGTAGAAATTTGCTCTACACCAAATCAAGATAACCCATTAATGCCAGGAGTTAGCTGCGGTGGAACACCAATTTTAGGGCTTGATGTTTGGGAACATGCATACTATTTAAACTACCAAAACAGACGTCCGGATTATATTAAAGCATTTTTTAATGTGATTAACTGGAATGAAATTGAAAAGCGTTACGCAGAAGCTAAGTAAAATATTTAATATTTTAAATGAGAAAGCAAATTCATAAGTGGATTTGCTTTTTTTTATGGCGTTACCCTCCCGATAGCTATCGGGAGGTCGGGCTCATATCTTTTTAAAAAGACTATTAAGTGTTTTTAAGGAATAAGCTGTCCCTTATGTTTTTGTTCTAATCAATGATTATGGTATTCAATTTTTTAAAAAGGATGCGGCTTCTATCTCCAACCAATGCAGAACTCAATTCAAAAACTATCTTCCCAAAAGATTACACAGAGACACACCAAGAACCATAGAGTCGCACAGAGAAAACCCAATAACATACATTAAGATTTTAATTAAAAACGAGAATTTCAAAAACAGCACAAGCCACTCTGTGAAGCTCCGTGAAAACTTTACGTACCTCTGTGTAATAAATTTATAGTATTTTCAATTCCTAACCAAAACTAAAAACTCCCATTAAGAAAGCCGAATAATTATTAAAAAAAAAGAGCTACTATTTGAGGAAAGTTTATAAAATGAAAAAGGTGAACTAGTGTCCACCTTTTTGCCCCAAATCTACCATAAACTTAACCTACTTATGTTATGGTTCTTCAAATATATGACAGCAATATTGTTTGCTAAAATATTTTAGTTAAACTACGCAAATATTGGCTTAAAAGGAATTATGTTAGTTAATTAGGATAAAATGAAATACGCAAAATCAAATTAATTAGGAAACTAAATTGCATAAAAAAAGGCGAACAGAAGTTCACCTTTTTTTGCCCCAAATCTACCATGAACTTAACCTACTTATGTTATGGTGAGACCAATTTATGTGTAATTTAAATATTTTGACTATTTTTTAGATGAACCGCATTTTTTTTGGGTGAAATACACATATACCTGTTTTCCTTCACTAAAATTATTAATTTCGTAATTAATAGGCGCGTTCATTATTCCCTTCATAAAAATTAATAAACGCACGGTTAACAACTCTATTTCCACCCACAGTTGGATAGTTTCCAGTAAAATACCAATCTCCTAAATGCTCAGGGCAAGCTTTATGTAAATTTTCTACAGGCTGAAAAATAATTTTTACTTCTGCTTTTATCGAATCATCACTCAACAACTCTGATATTTTATCTGATATGTCTTCGTCTGTAAAAGGGTCATATATTTCTTTGACAAAATTTTGTACGTGTTTGTCTTCTAAATCTGTTTGTGTTACACACTTATTATAAACATCTTTTACAATATCGTATTTGCCAGAATCTTTTAGTAATTCTAAAGCAGCTTTAAAAGCCACCAAGCTTTCAAGGTTTGCCATATCAATGCCATAACAATCTGGATATCGAATTTGTGGAGCAGAAGACACTACAATTATTTTTTTAGGATTTAATCGATCTAGCATTTTTAAGATACTCATTTTTAAAGTGGTGCCTCGTACAATACTATCATCAATAATAACTAGATTATCTGTAGGTTTAATAACACCATAGGTTACATCATAAACGTGTGCTACTAAATCGTCTCTGCTACTATCTTCAGTAATAAAGGTTCTAAGTTTAACATCTTTAATAGCTATTTTTTCAACTCTTGCGTGTTCAGATAAAATCTCGGTAACTTTTGCTGCCGATAATGATCGCTGCCCATTTAAAATGGCTGCAGTTTTAGTTTTATTTATAAAAGCCTCAGCAGTTTCAATCATTCCAAAAAACGAGGTTTCAGCTGTATTAGGAATATATGAGAAAACAGTATTTTTAGTATCATTATCAATCGCTTCAAGTACCTTTGGCATCAACAACTTCCCTAACATTTTACGCTCTTGGTAAATTTCTGCATCACTACCTCTAGAGAAATAGATGCGTTCAAAAGAACATGACTTTTTTTCTAAAGGTTCTAAAATCTGTTTAAGTCTTACTTCTCCTGAATGTTTAGTAATAATGGCTTGTCCAGGTTCTAATTCTTTAACGTCTTCAAATTTTACATTGAAAACGGTTTGAATCACTGGTCGTTCAGAAGCTACAACTACTATCTCATCATCCTTATAATAAAAAGCGGGTCTAATTCCTGCTGGGTCTCTCAAAACAAATGAATCACCATGACCAATAAGTCCAGCCATTGCATAACCACCGTCCCAATTTTTTGCAGCTCGCCTTAAGATTTTAGCTACTTTTAAACGCTCAGCAATAAGTGGTGATGCTTGTTGTTTATTATAGCCTTCTTTTTTTAAATCTTTATATATTTTACTCACAGCATCATCAAGAAAATGACCAATTTTTTCCATTATAGTAATGGTATCGGTATATTCTTTTGGGTGCTGCCCTAATTCTATTAGGTTACTAAAAAGTTCTTTAACATTGGTCATGTTAAAGTTTCCAGCCATAATTAAATTTCTGTGCATCCAATTGTTCTGCCTTAAAAAAGGATGAACACTTTCTACGCTATTTTTTCCAAAAGTTCCATAACGCACATGACCTAATAAAACTTCTCCTATGTAAGGGATATTCTTTTTTTGTGCTGCAACATCTTCTTTATATTCTGGGTGTGCCTCAAATTCCTTATTAACTCGATCATTAATTTGAGCGAAAATATCTTGAATTGGTTGTTGTTCTATAGAACGCACTCTACTTATGTAGCGTTGCCCAGGTTCAGTATCTAATTTTATACTTGCAAAACCAGCTCCGTCTTGACCACGGTTATGCTGTTTTTCCATGAGTAAATACATTTTGTTTACACCATAAAATGCACTGCCATATTTTTCTTTATAAAACTCAAGTGGTTTTAAAAGTCTAATCATTGCTATTCCACATTCGTGTTTTAAGACATCACTCATATTATAAAAATGTTTTCGCTTTACTGATTATTTTATTTCATATCATTGAATTCTTGAACCTTTGATTTCGAGGAAATGAAAAACTATGTTTAGATTCCCACCTTAATGAGAATGACAAAATGTTTTAAATAAAAAACGCGCTCTAAAATAGAGCGCGTTTTTTTATGTTAATTCTATTTCAAATTGCGTTAGTTGCTTAAATTGCAACAGTCGCTTATGAATTTCTTCGTTTGATAAATTTTGCATGCGCTCTGTTCCAAATTTTTCAACACAGAATGATGCCAGAGTTGAACCATATATCACAGCATTCTTCATGTTTTCAAAGGACACATCATCTGTTTTTGCTATATAGCCAGCAAAACCACCTGCAAACGTATCTCCAGCTCCTGTAGGATCAAAAACTTCTTCTAATGGTAAAGCAGGCGCATAAAACACATGGGCGTTATGAAATAACAAAGCACCATGCTCTCCTTTCTTTATTACCACATACTTTGGTCCCATTTCATGAATTTTTCTAGCTGCAACAACTAAAGAGTATTCTCCAGTTAATTGTCTCGCTTCTTCATCGTTTATAGTAATTACATCTACACGTTTTATAACATTTAGCAAATCGTCTAAGGCGCAATCCATCCAAAAATTCATCGTGTCTAAAATCACCATTTTAGGTTTTTTAGTCATTTGATCTAAAACACTAGATTGGACGATTGGATGTAAATTCCCTAACATCACCACTTCGGCATCCTTATAATTTTCAGGAACTACTGGATTAAAATCCGCAAGGGTATTTAATTCAGTAATTAAAGTGTCACGAGAATTCATATCGTTATGATATTTTCCACTCCAAAAGAAGGTTTTACCTTCTTTTATAATTTCAATTCCTGAAACATCAATATTTTTATTTGATAATAAGTCTAAATACTCTTGAGGAAAATCGCCACCAACAACAGAAACAGCAGCAGCATCAACATTAAAATGAGCGGCAGCAAGACCTATATAAGTGGCTGCGCCACCAAGAATTTTATCGGTTTTGCCGAAAGGCGTTTCAATAGCATCAAAAGCTACCGTGCCAACAATTACTAATTTACCCATGAAAAGGATTGCTAATTTTGTGCAAATATAAGTTTTTTTAGCCACGAATACACGAATCTTTATTGTGAATATTGCACCTTAATTTTCAGGATTAAAATGTCTTAAAAAAGTATTTGGATTGTTCAAAAATGATTTAGTTACCGAGTAATGATCAGTATTTTCAAGGGATGTTTGTTTCATGCTTTCAGAGGTAATCTCATAAATGGATGCTTTAGGATAAGCCAATAACATAGGTGAATGTGTTGCAATAATAAATTGCGAGTTGTGATGTTGAAGGTGGTCGTTTATAAAGTAAATAAGCGTGAGTTGTTTTGCTGGAGATAATGCCGCTTCAGGCTCATCTAAAAGATAAATGCCTCTTGTGCTTATCATTTCGTTCATAATATGAAGATAGGCTTCTCCATGTGAAAACGCATTGAGTTCTTGTCCATAATTTTGACACATGCGTTTTAACTGATAATTGGCACTTTCCTTCATTTGCTCAATAACATGTTTTGGAATACTGTCTGGTAAATCGCCCATTTGGTCTTGAATTTGAACACCTGTTCTGTGAACACTGTTTAGATAGTCTCCAAAATCTTCAGCTCTAAAAAAGAAACCAACAGACCGTTCTATACTCCATTTTAATTCCAAATAGGGCAATAGTGTTTTGGCGGCATCAAAACTGTTTTTGGAATAGCTTGAGCCATCAATATGGGGTAGTTGTAAACGACAAGCCAAAGTTTCTAATAGTGTTGATTTTCCTGTGCCATTTTCGCCTACCAAAAATGTAATTGGGTTGGATAAATCTATATTTTTTGCGTATTTAATTGCAGGAATATCGAAAGGAAATGGATGTGTTCTCTCTGTGTTGATATTTAATTTTGATAGGTATGGCATACGTTATTTCTAAGTTTTCATGAAATTTATAAATAAATCCTGAAAGCACACTAAGATAACTTATTTCCTCCCAAAATCAGCAGGAATTTCTCCCCAAGCTTTGGTTTCCCATTTTACAATAACGGTATTGTATGTGTTGTTTTTTAGCCATTCTATAGCTCTTTCAACCAAATCGAAAACAGGTTTGTTTTTTGTGTTACGTTCTAGTTTGGTGTTGCAGTTTTTCTTTTTAACCCAACTTATGGCGGTTCTAGAATCTGTGTAAAGAATTCTATCACTTTTATTTTTTTTAAGAAGCGCCAAACCATGTACTAAGGCCAAAAACTCGCCTATGTTATTCGTGCCTTCTTCAAAAGGGCCTTGAATAAAAAGTTGTTTTTTTGTTTTAGTATCTACGCCTCGATATTCCATTTTTCCAGGATTGCCAGAGGAAGCAGCATCCACAGAAATAGAATTATAATTAGGCTGTCCTATTTTTTTTAATTGTTCAGGAGATAGCTCACTTTTAAAGCCTTTGTTTTTTCCAACGTAATCAAAATAATTACCCTTCAAAGCCTTTTTTGCAGCTTCAAAAGTTAAAAAAGATTTAAATTGCGCACCTTGGTAGTCTTTTATTTGAGCTTTACAGTCGTTCCAAGATTCGAAAACTCCTGTTTTGTGACCACTCCAAACGGTATAATATTTTTTTTTCTTCTTTGCCATTTTTTCATTTCCGCGAAGGCGGAAATCTTATAATTATAAGTTCTAAATTTTTTTTAGAAGCAACTTTTCAACCACCTTCGGAAAGTGTTCCATCTCCAATTCATGAATTTTAGCTGCAACATCATTTGCATTATCGGTAGAAGAAACATCACATTTAGCCTGAAAAATAGTAGCGCCTTCATCATAATGTTCATTTACATAATGAATGGTAATTCCTGTTTCAGTTTCATTATTAGCCACAACAGCTTCATGCACATGCATACCATACATACCTTTTCCTCCATATTTGGGAAGTAAAGCAGGATGTACATTAATAACTTTATTTGGAAATTCGTTTAAAATATTTTCTGGGAATTTCCATAGAAACCCAGCTAAAACAATCAAATCAGGCTTTGAGGCTTTTAAAACATTCAAGACGTCATCTGTTTTTGAAAAAGCTATTCTATTGAATGACAGGGCACTAACTTTTAGTTTTTTTGCGCGTTCTAAAACTTTGGCATGGGGATTGTTAGTTAGTACTTGAATAACAGACACATTATCGCTGTTGTGAAAAAACTTAATTAAATTTTCAGCATTAGTACCACTTCCGGACGCAAAAATTACAATACGTTTCATCTGTTGGTTTTTATTTTAAAATTAATGTTAGACCTGCCTGCCGGCAGGCAGGTGTAATTCGTAAATCGAATTTACTACAATGTTCAGCAAAATTATCAAGCTCATTTCATTTTACAGACTATCGTGTTAAACATTATTCGAACAAAAAAAAGAATAATTATTAACAATTAGAAGCGAAAAACTAATTACTTAAAAGTAATTTTAGTAAATTACCAACACATTTTTAACTTAAAAGTGTATTATAAAATAAAGTTTTTTATTTTTGCCAACTAATTAAAACATTTAAATTAAAAGATTATGTCAGACATTGCATCAAGAGTAAAAGCGATTATCGTGGATAAATTAGGAGTAGATGAGAACGAAGTTGTTACTGAAGCTAGCTTCACAAACGATTTAGGAGCAGACTCTTTAGACACTGTAGAATTAATTATGGAGTTCGAAAAAGAATTCGATATTCAAATACCAGACGACCAAGCTGAAAATATCGCTACAGTAGGTCAAGCTATCTCTTATATAGAAGAAGCTAAATAAGTAAAACAATCAAAATACTTTATGGAATTAAAGCGAGTTGTAGTCACAGGATTAGGAGCTTTAACACCAATTGGCAATACCAAAGATGAATTTTGGGAAGGCTTAATTAGTGGCAAAAGTGGTGCTGCGCCTATAACATATTATGATACCGAAAAGTTTAAAACTAAATTCGCTTGCGAATTAAAAAACTTTAACGTTACTGACTTTTTTGATAGAAAAGAGGCTCGTAAAATGGATAAATTTGCACAATACGCTATGGTAGCGGCAGATGAAGCTATTGAAGACTCTAAATTAAATCTTGATGTAGTCGATAAATTACGTGTTGGTGTTATATGGGGAGCAGGTATTGGTGGTTTAGAAACCTTTCAGCAAGAAGTTTTAAACTTCGCTGCAGGTGATGGAACACCAAGATTTAATCCGTTCTTTATTCCTAAAATGATTGCTGATATTGCACCAGGTAATATCTCCATAAAGCATGGTTTTATGGGGCCAAATTACACAACAGTTTCTGCATGTGCATCTTCTGCTAATGCTATGTTTGACGCTTTAAACTCTATACGTTTAGGGCATACAGATGTAGTTGTTACAGGTGGAAGTGAAGCCGCGGTTACTATTGCTGGTATGGGTGGTTTTAATGCGATGCATGCACTATCTACTAGAAATGAAAGCCCAGAAACAGCCTCGCGTCCATTTGACGCAACAAGAGATGGTTTTGTTTTAGGTGAAGGAGCAGGAGCCCTGATTCTAGAAGAGTATGAACATGCAAAAGCAAGAGGTGCTAAAATATATGCTGAATGTATTGGAGGAGGTTTATCCTCTGATGCGTATCATATGACTGCGCCGCATCCAGAAGGTATCGGTGTTATTGCGGTAATGAGGAATTGTTTAGAAAATGCAGGCTTAAAGCCAGAAGATGTTGACCATATTAATACACATGGTACATCTACACCTTTAGGAGATGTTGCAGAACTTAAAGCAATTTCAGAAGTATTTGGAAGTCACGCTAAGACTATAAATATAAATTCAACTAAATCAATGACTGGCCACCTTTTAGGTGCTGCCGGCGCTATTGAAGCAATTTCGGTAATATTGGCTATGGAACACGGTATTGTACCTCCAACAATAAACCACACTACAGTAGATGAGAACATTGATCCTGAATTAAATTTAACCTTAAACAAGGCTCAAAAGCGTGATGTAAAAGTAGGAATGAGTAATACATTTGGATTTGGCGGACACAACGCTTGTGTAATATTCAAAAAAATAGATTAAATCCCGAATGAAATAAACCATAACCTTAAATTAAATTTTACATGAAAATGCAACATGGTTTATTACATCTGACATTAAAATAAGATATTTATTATCAGATGAAAAGCATTCGTAACATACTAAATTCCCGTTTTAAACGCAACGGGAATTTTTTTATGGAGTTAACTAAAATACTTGGGTTTAAACCTAAGAATGTTAAATACTTCAGAAAAGCCTTTACGCATCGGTCTATGAATACTAAAGATACGAAAGGCAACCCTTTTAACTACGAACGTTTAGAATTTTTGGGAGATGCCATGCTAAGTTCTGTAATTGCATCACATCTATATCTTGAAGTGCCAAGTGGCGATGAAGGCTACTTAACCAAAATGCGATCAAAAGTTGTGAGTAGAGAGCATCTAAATGAGTTAGGTAAAGATTTAAAACTGATAAATTTAGTAGAAAGTAAAATCCCTGCAGGTCAATTCGGAGATAATATCCACGGTAATTTATTTGAAGCTTTAGTAGGGGCTATTTTTTTAGATAGAGGTTATAAATACTGTGAAAAGTTTATTTTTAAGCGTGTTATAATTCCTTATGTAGATATTGAAACCCTAGAAGGAAGAGTCATTAGTTACAAAAGTTTACTTATTGAGTGGTGTCAAAAAGAAAAAAAGACATTTGGTTACAACGTATATGAAGACACAGGCAATGATGATGTTAGGCATTTTTCAGTAAAGCTATCTATAGATGATAAAGTAATTTCTAAAGCCAGAGCAACTTCTAAGAAAAAGGCCGAAGAAAAAGCTTCAAAACGTGCCTTTTTTGCATTCCAAAGCAGAATGTCGAAGATGCTATAATCTTCTTATACCAATTATTATTTAAAATGAGGTATAAATAATTTGAATTATATTTTGTTCCGATAAGATAGAAAATTCAAGCATAGCCTAAGTTATGGTTTTATTTTATATTGAAATATGAGCGAAACAGAAACAAATTATATGGATTATTTTGAGTGATAGTTGGTATTACATTTAAAATGAATCAACTATAACGTTTTAGTTGGGTTTATTGCCAAGATTAGAGTTAACTTAATACAACTCCCCTTTATAAATACTATATTTGCAAGTTAAATATAAGTTATGGCTGTTCACAAACTTATTCTTGATGATACCTTTGAGGATGCAATATATACCTTAATTGCAATACATTGCAGGTTGGAAGACTATCGTTTAGCATACCTTCTCAATAAGCATTTAGGTATTACGCTTTCCAGAAAAGCATCAGATATAGACTATAATAATGGACAGGTTTCTTATTCAATTTTTGAATGGGAAGACCATAAACAATTAGTAACATGGAGTTTGGTATCTAACATTTGTAAAACCGAAGAACTCCAACAAACAGATTATAAGTCGTTATTCGACAACCAAGAAAAAATAACCAAAATATTTCAGTTATTACCAGAACATAAAACTGTAAACTATTTTTTAAAAATAGATAGCGAATTCAGTTTCAGCAAAGAGAAATATATTTTAGATAGTATATTAAAAATACCACAAATTGCAACGGCTTACAGTCTAGATTCTAGTGAACTGAAATCTAAAGATAATTTAATTTTTAACTAATGTCAATAGATAAAAAAACCAAAATAGTAGCCACCCTAGGGCCCGCTACAAGCACTAAAGAAGTTTTAAAAGCCATGCTTGATGAAGGCGCGAATGTATTTAGAATAAACTTCTCTCATGCTGATTATAGCGATGTAAAAGAGCGTGTTAAAATGATACGTGAGCTAAATGAAGAATATGGTTTTACGGCAGCTATTCTTGCAGATTTACAAGGCCCAAAGCTTCGTGTAGGCGTTATGAAAGAGGAAGTGGTTGTAAATCCTGGAGATGAGATAATTTTTGCTACGGGCGAACGTTTTGAAGGCACCAAAGAACGTGTTTACATGACCTATGATAGGTTCCCGCAAGATGCAAAACCAGGCGAACGTATTCTTTTGGATGATGGTAAATTACTTTTTGAAGTGGTTTCAACAGATAAAAAACAAGAAGTAAAAGCAAAAGTGATTCAAGGCGGTCCGTTAAAATCTAAAAAAGGAGTTAACCTTCCTAACACTGATATTTCACAACCAGCATTAACAGAAAAAGATATTGAAGATGCCATTTTTGCCATCAGTCTTGATGTTGATTGGATTGCACTTTCTTTTGTGCGTCATGCAGAAGATTTAATGCAATTGCGTGATTTAATTGCAAAACATTCTGACCATAAAATCCCAATTATAGCTAAAATTGAAAAGCCCGAAGCCGTAGAAAATATAGATAAAATTGTTGCACATTGTGATGGTTTAATGGTAGCTCGTGGCGATTTGGGTGTGGAAGTACCTGCGGAAGAAGTACCACTTATTCAAAAACAATTGGTATTGCGTGCTAAAAAAGCAAGAATTCCAGTAATTATTGCTACGCAAATGATGGAAACTATGATAGATAGTTTAACTCCAACAAGAGCAGAAGTAAACGATGTTGCAAACTCTGTTATGGATGGTGCCGATGCAGTAATGCTATCTGGCGAAACCTCAGTTGGTCAATATCCAGTAGAAGTAATTAGGCAAATGGCTAACATTTTAAAAAGTGTAGAGAACTCAAAATTAATTCAGGTTCCTCAATTGCCACCACATATTCGTACCAACCGTTACATTACAAAATCTATATGTTATCATGCCGCTAATATGGCAAACGAAATTAATGCAAAAGCTATTTCAACACTTACAAATAGTGGGTACACAGCATTTCAAATTTCGGCATGGAGACCATCGTGTCACATCCTAGTATTTACATCAAACAAGCGTATTTTAACTCGTTTAAGTTTACTTTGGGGTGTTCGTGCGTTTTATTATGACAAATTTGTAAGTACCGACGAAACTATTGACGATGTTAATGGTATAGCCTGTAAAATGGGGTATTTAGAGGTTGGCGATATGCTAATTAGTTTAGCAGCAATGCCAATGAAAGAAAAGGGTATGGTAAACACCCTTCGTGTTACAGAAATTGAAACCTGTAATTTTTAAATTATAAATATTTGGGCGTTACCACAAGGGTCGCGCTTTGCACTATATCTTTTAAATAGAAAAAACTACCCAAAAGCAGTTTTTTCTATTTAAAAGGATGCCGTTTCAATCGCTAACGCACTTATCTGCTAAGTTTTGGATTTACTTTGAAAGTTGTTTTATTTTTGGAGAGTTCGTTTAACGTTTATGTATATGGAAAGTTGCGTGGTTTAAGCACTAAAGTTAGCAAATAAATCACAAATAGAAAGTCCGCGAGGACTTTCGTAAGTAGGCTTTTGCTAGCAATTTTTTTTATACGGTGTTAGCACAAGTTTTTCTTTCTTTCGTTAATTGGTTTGTTTTATTCTGCAAGAACATTCGTGATGCTCGTTAATGTATTTAATTGATTCTATGCAGAGTTCTTTTAAAACCGAAATATTGATATCAGAAAGTTTTTTCACATAAATACAAGCCTTTCCCATTTTGAATTTACCGAGTTCAGCTAATAATAATTTACTTCTCTTCGTATCAGAATAAACGTAGAGCGAGAACGCTGCTTTTCTCGGTGAGAATCCAAGAACAGGCGCATCGCCTTCGTGTCCGCTAGCATATTTGTAATGGTAGTTGTCGAATCCGATAATTGTCGGTCCCCACATTTTAGATTCAGCACTAGACCATTCCTGCATCAATTCAATCAAACGAAAACTATCAGCTTTTTTCTGTTCGTTATCAACGTATGAGTTTATGAAATCTGTTACGTTTTCTCCTGTGTAAGTTGTCTTTGTTTTTGCCATAATTCCGATTTTGATTATTGCCTTAAAATCTTTTCCATCTTTCTACCTCTTGCCAATTCATCAATCAGCTTTTCCATACGTCTGCATTGTTTATACAATTCAAATTCATCCGCTATTTCTTCAATTCGATAACCACAAACGACTCCTTTAATCAAGTGTGCGTTTGGATGTATTTTAGCTTTTTGAAAAAATGTTCTAAAAGTTACTTTCTCTTCAATAAGTGCTTGTAAATCACCTTTATCAAAACCAGTAAACCATTCTATTACTTGGTTGAGTTCTTCTTTTGTTTTACCATTCTTCTCCAACCTATTCAAGTAAAGTGGATAAATGGATGCAAATATCATATTAGCAACTTTTTCATTTTTTTCAGTTGTAACTTTCATCTTTATTTATTTTCGACAGTAGTCTTTATGTCTATTAAGTCTTTTTTAATAAGTTTTTTCATAGTCTTGTTTAACATTCTTCCAAAAATAAAAGCCATAATTTTCCCTTTTATTGTAATAGCTTCCGAATTAAATTCCATTGTTAAAAAAGTAGTGTTTTCTTTTTCTGAAAGTTTTAAAATAGTTTGATAAATAGCTCCATTACTTTCGGCTCTTGTTTTGTAATAGTCGTTTTCTGTGGCTTCTGTTATCCACATTGTTTCTGTAGCAGATTTACCGAATATTGTTCTTGTTTCCTCCCATTTTAACCCGACTACTGTGTCTTTTGGTTTATTCAGGATCTCAATTTTTTCAATTCCAGAAATTGTGTTCACAGAATTTTCAATATCTGTAATTACCTTCCAAACTTTTTCTTTCAGTGCTTTTATTTCTATGTCAATAGTTAATTTCATACCCTTACTTTATTAATTGATTTATTATTTTCGCATATAGTCAAATGCGCCTTTTCGAAGTTGTATACCATACTCTAGGTAGGCTTTCATACAAGCAAGGAAATTTGCCCATCCTCCCGAATTTTCTAAAGCCCATTTCAGGTTGTCTTCATTAAGTTTTTTCCCGTTTTCGTTTACTCTTATTAGGGTACTATTGTCGGCTAATTTTTCTAATGTAATTTTTACAACAGTTTCTGGGTCCCAAACGAAGGAAATCGAAAGATTGGTTTCAATTTTGATTTCTTTGACAGGGAACTTATCTTCAAATTCAGGAAATTTCCATATCACTTCTTTTCCTGATTCGAGTCGTCCGCTACTCTCCGAAATGAAATATTTAGTCATTTGCGATGGGTTTACAATCCCTTCAAAAACTTCTTCTATTGGTTTTTGAATTTGTATAGTTGCATTAGATTCTAGTTTCATATTGAATTTCTTTAGTCTTTGAAAACCTTTTATATAGTCGCGTCTAATTTGTGCTAACCTGCTAAGATAAAGTTCCGTTTCAATGAACTTTATCGATTGTTAAACGAAGTTAGCTAATTTTTCTGACAAAGTCAAGTAGTTTATTTATCGTTAATACCAATTTAAAACTCAAATTTCAACTGCACACTAACGCTTTTCTTCACTTCAGGTTTTTTCTTCTTTTCAGTGTTTAAATTAGACATAGAAATACCTAATAACCGCACAGAATTGCTCAACTTCTCTTGGTATAACAAATCTTTAGCTGTTTCTAAAATCACGCTTTTATCACCTAAATAATAGGGCAATGTTTTGCTTCGAGTTTGCAACGTAAAATCGCTATACTTAATTTTTAAAGTTACCGTTTTTCCGGCAACTTTGCTTTTTAATAATCTACGTGAAACTTCTTCAGCAATATGCTCTAATTTTTCAAGCATAAATATTTCAGAAGACAAATTTTCATTAAACGTACGCTCTGCAGCTAAACTTTTCCGTATTCTATTTGGTTTTACTTCACTGTTATGAATCCCTCTAACAATGTAATAATAGGATCCTCCAGACTTCCCAAAGTGCTCATCCAAATACTCCAAAGATTTCTGTTTCAAATCCTTTCCTGTAAAAATGCCTTTTTGATACATTTTTTCAGCAGTTACTTTGCCTACGCCGTAAAATTTTCTAATGTCTAAAACTTCTAAAAAGTCTAAAACTTCTTCGGGGTTTACTGTTTTTTGTCCGTTAGGTTTGTTGTAATCACTCGCTACCTTGGCTATAAATTTATTAATAGAAATTCCTGCTGAAGCCGTTAAACCAACTTCGTCCAAAATGCGTGTTCTAATCTCTTTCGCAATTAAAGACGCACTTGGGTTTCCTTTTTTGTTTTTAGTAACATCTAAGTACGCTTCATCAAGAGATAGCGGTTCAACCAAATCAGTGTAGTCATAAAATATTTTTCTAATTTTTTTTGATATTTCAGTATATCTTTCAAAATCTGTTTTCACAAAAATTAAATCAGGACATAATTTCACTGCTAGAGTTCCAGCCATCGCACTTTTAACACCAAATTTTCTAGCCTCATAGCTGGCAGCACTCACCACACCACGTTTTCCACCGCCACCTACCGCAATAGCTTTCCCTTTAAGTTCCGGGTTATCCATTTGTGCTACAGAGGCATAAAACGCATCCATATCTACATGAATAATTTTTCGTAATGGTAGTTTGTTAGACATAGCGTAAATTTACTATTAAATGTCTTTTAATTATTACCTTTCAGGGGACTTAATTTTAAGTTTTGATTTAGAGTTAGTAATGATAGAAATTGAACGCAAGTTTTTAGTAAAGTCTGATGCTTATAAAGATGAAGCATTTCAAGAAACAAGAATTGTTCAGGGATTTCTTAATACGCACAAAGACCGTACGGTTCGTGTTAGGGTAAAAGGCGATTTAGGATTTATAACGGTAAAAGGATTATCTTCAAAAAATGGACTATCTCGTTTTGAATGGGAAAAGGAAATTACAAAAGATGATGCTCTAAAATTATTAAATTTGTGTGAAAAAGGAGTTATAGATAAAACACGATACGATATAAAAGCAGGAAACCATATTTTTGAAGTAGATGAGTTTTTTGGAGACAATGAAGGATTAATCATTGCAGAGGTAGAACTTGAAAGTGAAAATGAAACCTTTGAAAAACCAACATGGTTAGGAGAAGAAGTAACAGGACAAATAAAATATTATAATTCGCAATTAAGTAAGCACCCTTATAATACATGGAAATCATGAAAAAATTCATATTCGCATTAATACTCTTTTCATTATTTTTGAGTTGTAAAGATGAGTCTAAAGCATCTGTATTAGAAATAAATGAAGATGCTAAAGCTATTTCAAAAGAAATTAAAGATTCAGTTGTTGTAGAATCTGAAGCCATTATTGAAAAAGTTGTTCCAAAAACAACGAAGCAAATCAAAGAAGAACTGACTGCTAAAGGTTTTAAAACCTTTGACTATGTTGATAAAAAAACTCAAGACACTATTTTAATGCAACAATACTTTATGGCGTTTTTAAAAAGAGGCCCAATTCGCGGACAAAATGAAGAAGAATCAGCAGAACTTCAAGCGTTACATATAGCACATTTAAAAAAAATGTATGATTTAGGTTATGCTGATATTTCAGGGCCTTTTGGAGATGATGGAAATTTAAGAGGAATTACTATCTACAATGTGCCTACCCTTAAAATGGCAGATAGTTTAGCAAATTCAGACCCCATGGTAATAGCTGGACGATTAAACATTGAAATTCATCCTTGGTGGGCTGGTAAAGGTTTTCCTTTAAGATAATGCTTAAATTTTTAAAGAACCAAATATTACGAATCAATCTTATAGTTGTCATTGCATTGCTATTGATTCATTTTGTGCTAAAAGAAAATAACTATTTCTTTTCACTGCTTTATTACACCCTTCCGTTACCATTAATTATAATAGCTGTAGTATTATTTTCTATTTTTCAAAGTAAAAAAATTAGAACTTATAATTTAATTCTAGCGTTAGTATTATCAGTGATTTGGTTTGGTAGAAGTTTCAAGATAAATACTTCTGAAGCTATTAAAGAAACCGATATTGAGGTCGTTTTTTGGAATGCTACACATAAAAGAGAATTTAAAGATGTATTTGATGAAGTTGAAACACTGCCAGATGTTGTAGTTTTGGTTGAATATCATGCTGAAGAACTTGCTGAAACTAAATTGAACTACCCTGATTTTTTCTTTTATTGGCATTCAGAAAGTGAAATAGGAATTTTTTCAAAAATGACAATAGATATTAAGGAAGTTGTTTTGTCAGAAGACGAAACTGTGGTTATCAATTTCTTCACTAATGGCATAAATTTTTATGCTATCGACGTTGCATCAAGTATGAATGTTTATAGAAAACAACAATTGAAATTTGTTACAGAATCTATTAAAGTGATTGAAAACACAATACTTTTAGGAGATTTTAATACACCATTAGAATCAAAATTTTTAAATGATATTAGAACCAATTTCAATCAGGTTTTAACGGAAAAAGGAAATGGTTTTAGAGAAACTTGGTTTTGGAATATTCCACTTTTGTCTTTAGATCATATTTGGGTTTCTAAAGATTTAGAAATTATAAAAGCTGAAAAAATTAGTACTTTTAAATCAGATCATTCCATGGTAAAAGCTGTTATTAGGAAATAGCTTGTATAGTTTTTGTATGGGTATATGTTAGTTTGCTTAATCTCTATTTTGCTTAATATAGCCTTTAAACTTTTTTACACTAAAGAAGTATCATTAAAAGCTGTGCCGTATCATTAAGAATATTTTTTTATTTGGAGTTTTAATAAGTTATTTCCTTATTCAAAAAGCACATGCTCAGCTTAGGTTTTGTACCGGAAATTCAGGAGACCTTATTTTTATGAACCCAAATTGGGTCACCTTATTTTTTAACGCTCACCAACCTTTTGAAAAATAAATCAAATGTTTAGATACCTTATAGTATTATTTTTAATCTTACTAACGGATTTTTCCTTTGGCCAGATTGTTTTGACTCAGACCCATAGTGATGCTACAATAGGACTTGACAGGAAAGCTTGGAGTGGTTTAGGTAATACATCTCCACTCAGCGATGGTTATGCCCATGATTTCACATTGCCGGCAAGGACAAATCCTTGCCAACAGATTACAGGTATAAGAGTGGAGATAAGTCTTACAGGCTACGCTAATAACAATGTTTGTCCCCATTTAGAAATTTATTACAATCTATTTTACGGATGTACTTCATACGCTGGGGGCGCTACGTGTTTGCCAGCGACTAATTTGATTGCAGAACCTAATTACGCCCCCAATACAAGTCCCCCGCCATTTAATTTTGGAAGTCCTTTAGGCAGTCCTCTTAATCCTAATATTGTACCAGATTTTGGAGACAATTTAAGTATAGACATAATACCTGTTTCTAATCCTGGTTGCAATCCTGTGACTAATGGGTATATAAGTTATCAATATACCATAACGGTTACTGTTACTGTTACAGACATATCACCTACACCACCAACCTTCACACAAGTGCCAGCGATTTGTAGTGGTGATACGTTATCGGCATTAACGACGACTTCAAATAATAGTATAACCGGAACATGGGCTCCTGCATTGGATAATACAGCTACAACGACTTACACATTTACTCCAGATGCAGGCCAATGTGCAACAAGTCAAACGATGACTATTGCGGTTAATCCGATAATTACCCCAATCTTTACCCAAGTATCAGCCATTTGTAGTGGCGATAGTTTATCAGCATTACCAACCACGTCTAACGAAGGGGTCACAGGAACTTGGAGTCCCGTATTAGATAATATAACGACAACAACATATACATTCACTCCAGATACAGGGCAATGTGCAACGAGTCAAACCATGACTATTATTGTTAATCCTATAGTAACTCCAACTTTTACTCAAGTATCTGCTATTTGCAGTGGTGATACTTTATCAGCACTACCTACCACATCCAACGAAGGGGTCACAGGAACTTGGAGTCCCGTATTAGATAATACAACGACAACAATATATACGTTCACCCCAAATACAGGGCAATGCGCAACGAATCAAACGATGAGTATTACAGTAAACGCTAATGTAACTCCAACTTTCACTCAAGTACCGGCTATTTGTAATGGAGACACTTTAGCTGCACTACCTACCACATCCAACGAAGGGATCACAGGAACTTGGAGTCCTACATTAGATAATAATACAACAACAACTTATACATTTACCCCAGATTTGGGGCAATGTTCAGTGAGTCAAACCATGACTATTATTGTTAATCCTATAGTAACTCCAACCTTTGCTCAAGTATCTGCTATTTGTAATGGTGATACTTTATCAGCATTACCTACCACATCCAATGACGGTATAACCGGAACTTGGAGTCCTGTTTTAGATAATACTGCAACAACAACATATACATTTAGCCCAGATTCAGGACAGTGTGCCGCAAATCAAACCATGACCATTATGGTGAATCCAACGGGAACACCAACTTTTACTCAAATATCGGCTATTTGTAGTGGTGACACTTTATCACCATTACCAACCACATCCAACGAAGGGATCACAGGAACTTGGAGTCCTACATTAGATAATACTATAACAACTACTTATACGTTTACACCCGACTCTGGATTTTGTCCATCTCCCGTTAGTTTAACTATAGAAGTGTTTAATGGTCCTGTTTTTTCTTTACAGAATGAATACTTCCTTTGTTTTAATATAAATGGAATTATCGCAATACCTGTAACTATTGATACGGGTTTAAATACGTCTGAATATAATTTCAAATGGTTATTAAATGGAGTCCCAATAGCAGGTGCTAGTCAAGGAACTTATATGCCCATCGAAGGTGGGAATTATGAAGTTATTGTACAACATGTAATGACTATGTGCGAAAGTAGTATGCTAACTATAGTAACGGTCTTATCTGAACCAGAATTTGAAGCTGAAGTAATTACGGCTCCTTTTTCTGAAAATCCAACAATTCAAGTTACTACTATAAGTTCTGGAGATTTTGAATATCAATTAGATGACGAGCCGTGGCAAGACGAGTCCATTTTCAATAATGTTTCTAATGGAGAACACATAGTAACGGTTAGAAATAAGAATGGTTGTATGGAACGTAGCCAAACACTTGTAGTTATAAGTTACCCAAAATTTTTCACCCCAAATAATGACGGAAGCAATGATACATGGAATATTAATAGTATCGCAGATCAGGTAAATGCAAAAATTTATATTTTCAATAGATATGGCAAACTATTAAAGCAGATTAGTCCAGATGGCGAAGGTTGGAGTGGTATATTTAATGGTGAATTAATGCCTGTGAATGATTATTGGTTTGCTTTAGAATATATTGATACAAATACAGGAGAAAGAAAAATGTTTAAAGCCCATTTTACATTAAAACGCTAATTAGTGTCTGGTCGTAAACACATCAATATTAAATTTGTTTCTTTTCGCGCTCTTTCCATTTATTTTTAATCGCTTGATGCTACGGCATCAACTCATAAAAAGTAAATAAAAATAAAATCAAAAATAATTCAAATTAAAAAAATAGTCTGTTTGCGACCAGAAATTAATTAGAAATTTCAAACTTTCTTTTTCCTTCATTTCCAAACTCATCAACAACCGTATTGATGTGTTTTCCTTATTTTGGTTTATATACCAAGCTCATCGATATCTTTTGTGCTTCCCATATAGACCTCATCAAGATACCAAAACACATTGTTTTCTGATTTAGAATATGGATTTTTAATAATGAGATTAGTGGTTTGTCCATCAAAATATTTAGGTAAAAAAATGTTATTATTTTCTTATAAAACAAAGTTTAATACTTATTTTGGCTAATCCAATATAGCTTTTGTGAATCAAATTTATCTGCATAAATTATTAAAATACAGGCTTTGGTTGCTCTTATTAGTACTTTCAATAACAGCGCAATCTTATGCTCAATTAGGGTTTTGTACTGGTAATTCTGGCGACCCTATTTTTATGGAAACTTTTGGAACAGGATCGACCACTCAGTTACCAACAGGAACCACATCATATACATATAACAGTATGGCTCCTGATGATGGTTTTTATAATGTTTCTAGCAATACAAATTGGTTTGGATGGCATGATATTGTAGACCATACACCAAATGATGCTAATGGTAGAATGTTGGTTGTAAATGCTGATTTTACCTCAGGTGAATTTTACAGAACAACAATTAATGGGCTTTGTGAAAATACAACTTATGAGTTTTCTTCATGGATGATTAATTTACTACCAACTTCGCGTTGTGGTGGCATTGGAATTCCAATAAATGTAAAATTTGAAATTTGGGATAACACAGATACTAATCTACTTGCAAGTGGTGATACAGGCAATATAAACGGAACTTCAAGCCCCAATTGGCAACAATATGCTCTAGTGTTTCAGTCTTTGCCCAGTCAAACATCAGTTATATTAAAAATGCTCAATAATGGTGTTGGAGGCTGCGGAAACGATTTAGCACTTGATGATATTGTTTTTAAGTCTTGTGGCGACACCATTAAAATAGAAGACACATCGAATATGAACATAGTAAGTTTATGTGAGGATGAACTACCATATTCAACAACACTAACCGCAACACCAGATTTTACTATTTTTTCGTCACACTTTTACCAATGGCAAGAAAGTACAGATGGTGTAAACTGGATTGATATTCTGGGAGAAACAAGTAATAGTTACACTACATCACCAATAAATAACACCACGTTTTTTAGAGTTAAAGTTGCCGAAGCTGTTGTAAATGTAAATAATGATTCTTGTAATTCGTCATCGGAAATTTATGGAATGAGAGTCATTCCATTGCCTAACGCTCCTATCAGCAATGGCGATTTAATGATTTGTGAAAATGATACCACGCCATTATCAGTAACCGTTCCAGCGGATGTGAATGTTAATTGGTATGATGCAACAACTGCAGGGAATTTACTTTTAGCAAATAATACATCATTCAACCCGAGCATATCAGGAATCTATTACGCCGAAGCAGAAACTATTGAAGGCGGATGCTTATCCGCTTCAAGAACAGTATTACAAATAGATTATTTTAAAATTCCAGAAGTTACAGATGAATCAATCTCATTTTGCGAAAACACATCCATAACATTACAAGCAAATCCAACCGACCCAAGTGCTGTAACGTCTTATTTATGGAATAATGGTAATACAGCAGAACAAATAGAAGTTTCAAGCCCAGGCACATATTCTGTTGTGGTTTCAAATAGCTCCTGTAGTGTCACAAAAACCATAATACTGTCGCAAATTGACAACCCAATAATCGAAAGCACTATCTCCGATGGTAGTAATATCATAATATCAACATCAAACACTGGCGATTTTTTATATTCAATAGACGGCATTACATTTCAATCAAACCCCACATTTTTCAATATAGAAGGTGGTCAATATACTATTTACGTAAAGCATCAAGATTGTGCCGAAATTATAACCACACAACACATTCATTTTTACATTCCTAAATTTTTCACTCCAAACGGAGACACAATAAACGACACCTTTAATTTAAAAGGTATCGAGTTTTATAGCTTTTCAGAAGTCTCTATTTTTGATAGGTATGGAAAACTATTAAAAAATGCTGTAAACACTCCTTTTTCTTGGAACGGAACCTTTAATAATGCACTCTTACCAACAGGCGATTATTGGTATGTTGTTATTATTGATAATCAAAAGTTTACAGGACATGTCACACTAAAACGATAAATTATTGAACTCATGACTATAAATATTTCACTACTCGCTCGCTCTCCTTCGTCGGGGGAGATCAAACATATAGCCTGCGGTGAGCGCAGTCGAACCGTTCAATCCCTAACGGGCAAATCCATAATTTTCGGTACAAAATCGATGGTCAATATAAACATCAATAATCCAATAATTAGCAAAAAGTAAAGTCCTTAATCAATTCACAGAATTGACCGTCAAGGCTCAGAATAGATGAAGAAAAGCTCCGAGAACTGGAGAACGAAAGTTCGACGCGGAGTTTTCAAATCGGTTTCTTGGTTTTTGTATTTAGCTTGAAATGTCTACTAGACATTCCTAAAAAAGCTAAATAGTGTATCAAGGCAAAACGAACATAGAAAAATAAAAACATGAGATTCCTGCATTCGCAGGAATTAGTATATTTACAACATGCAAATCCCAAAAGGCAAAAAAATATATTTCGCTTCAGATAATCATTTAGGAGCCCCAACAAAAGAAGCCTCTTTTCCTCGCGAAAAGAAATTCGTAACATGGTTAGACGAAGTAAAACAAGATGCCGCTGCTATTTTCCTTTTAGGCGATTTATTCGATTTTTGGTTTGAATACAAAACCGTAGTTCCTAGAGGATTCACTAGAACTTTAGGTAAACTTGCAGAAATATCAGATTCAGGAATTCCTATTCACTATTTTGTTGGAAATCATGATTTATGGATGAATGGCTATTTTGAAGAAGAACTCAATATTCCAGTTTACCACAAACCAAAAGAATTCACGTTTAATGGTAAAACCTTTTTTATAGGTCATGGCGATGGTTTAGGGCCTTATGACAAAGGTTACAAACGCATGAAAAAAGTGTTTACCAATCCGTTTTTTAAATGGATTTTTCGATGGGCACATCCTGATATTGGTATGCGTATTGCACAATATTTATCTGTGAAAAATAAACTGATTTCTGGAGATGATGACGCTACTTTTTTAGGAGAAGAAAATGAATGGTTGGTACAATATTCCAAGGAGAAACTAAAAGACAAACACCGCAATTATTTTGTGTTTGGGCACAGACATTTGCCACTAAATATAGACCTCAACGAAAACTCAAAATACATAAACCTTGGTGATTGGATTACATATTATACCTATGGTGTTTTTGATGGAGAGACAATGGAGTTGAAAGCATATTAATTTTCATCTTCATGAGCTTCCATATCGGCTCTTAAATCTAAATCTCTAAGCACCGGGTTTTTAACACCAATAGCAAAAACTGTAATTAAAGTCATAGTACCTCCAAAAACTACGGCAGCTACAGGGCCTATTAATTTAGCTGCTAAACCGCTTTCAAAAGCACCTAACTCGTTGGACGACCCCACAAACATAGAATTAACAGAAGATACACGCCCACGCATGTTATCAGGTGTTTTTAATTGTAGAATGGTTTGACGAATAATCATAGAAACCCCATCTGCAGCTCCGCTAATAAATAACATTAAAACGCTTATCCAAAACACAGAAGATAAGCCAAAACCAATAATACTAACACCAAATATAAAAATTGAAATAAGTAGTTTTTTACCTGTATTTCTACTTATAGGAATATATGTTGTAATAAACATAGTAACAATACTTCCCATGGATATGGATGCGTTTAAAATTCCAAAACCCTCACTACCAACGTCCAATACATCTTGAGCAAAAACGGAAAGTATTGCTACTGTTCCACCAAATAAAACCGCAATCATATCTAAAGTTAAAGCCCCTAAAATAGCTTTGTTTTGAAACACAAAACGAATACCAACCTTTAAACTCTCTTTTACAGGCTCGCCTATTTTCTTATTTAGAATAGGTTTCTTTTTTATGAGAAAATTTAAGAAAAAAGAAACAACAACCATCACAAAAACAACACACAAGGTGTTATCTACTCCAATCCAACTAATAAAAAACCCACCAAAAAGTGCACCTAAAACCGCAGCTGTTTTCCATGTACTTGTGCTCCATGTAGCGGCATTAGGATATATTTTTTTAGGTACAATTAAAGCCACTAAAGAAAAAATTATTGGTCCGAAAAAAGAACGCAAAAAACCACCAAAAAAAACAAGAGCATAAATAGAATATAAAATAGACTTTGTTGACCAGTTACCAACTACTTCATCAGAAGTTAAAAGAAATAACCCCAAACTAATAAGAGAAAAAGCAGCAATACAAAGTGCAAAAAGGTTTCGTTTTTCTTTTTGGTCTACAATATGACCTGCAAAAAGTGCCATTGTAAAAGCTGGAATAATTTCCATAAGACCAATAATACCAAGAGAAAGTGGATCTTTAGTAATACTATATACTTGCCACTCAATAACTATAAATTGCATAGACCATCCAAAAACTAAGACAAAACGGACTAATAAGAAAATGTTGAACTCTTTAATTCGCAATGCGGCATACGGGTCGTTTTTTGCCATAATTTAAGCTCAGGTCTACTTTTGTTTTTTTAAATCTCTTAACTTCAATTGTAAACTTACATTTCCTCTCCATTCGTTTTCATCAATGGAATAGACAGCCTTAAATGGCTTTCCTTCAGAAATCTTATCAAATTTATCACCCATGCTAAAACCAATCGCCACCATCCTACTTGCTGATTCTGGTTGGGTAGCCGTTAATCGCAAATGTGTTTTATCTGCACCAACACATTTTCCGTAACCCGTATCTATTAAATTTTCAGTCAAAAAAACAGGTGTCATATTACTTGGCCCGTAAGGTGCAAACTGTTTTAAAATCCTGTGAAACTTGGGTGTGATATCTTTTAAATCAATTTTTGCATCAATCTTAATTTCTGGTATCAATAGACTTCTATCTATAGTTCTTGACACTTCATCTTCAAAAGCTTGTTTAAACGCTTCATAATTTTCTTCTTCAAGGGTTAAACCCGCTGCATATTTATGGCCGCCAAATTGCTCAATATGTTCTTTACAATTTTCCAAAGCATTGTAAATATCAAAATCTCTTACTGATCGCGCAGAAGCTGCTAATTTATTGCCACTTCTTGTAAATACTAATGTTGGTCTGTAATAGGTTTCAGTTAATCTAGAAGCCACAATACCAATAACACCTTTATGCCAATCTTCATGGTAAACAACAGTAGTAAGGCGGTTCTGTTCTTTTTGTTCTTCAATTTGCTTAAGAGCCTCCTCTGTAATTTGCTTATCTGTTTCACGCCTGTCTAAATTATAGTCATTAATTTCAGCAGCATATTTTTCAGCCATATCTGGCTCTTCTTCAGTTAATAAAGTTACCGCATAATTTCCATGTTTCATGCGTCCTGCAGCATTTATTCTAGGCGCAATAATAAAAACAACATCGGTAATCGTTAATTCCGTTTTTTCAACCTGATCTAAAATCGCTTTTATTCCAGACCTAGGATTGGTGTTTATAACCATTAAACCAAAATAAGCGAGCACTCTATTTTCTCCATCTATAGGAACAATATCTGCACCTATAGCGGTGGCTACCAAATCTAAATATTCAGTTAAATCATTAGCTGTTTTACCTTCTTTTGATGCTAAAGCTTGAACTAATTTAAAACCAACACCGCAACCACATAATTCTTTAAAAGGATACTCGCAATCTTCTCGTTTTGGGTCTAAAACTGCAGCCGCTTCTGGAATTTTATCTGCAGGTCTGTGATGGTCGCAAATAATAAAATCGATTCCTAAAGCCTTGGCGTGCGCTACTTTTTCAACAGCCTTAATCCCACAATCTAATGCAATAATTAGTGAAAACCCATTTTCTAAAGCAAAGTTTATACCTTTATAAGAAATGCCGTAACCTTCGTCATATCTATTTGGAATGTAAGTGTAAACTAAATTATGCTTTGTTTTTAAGTAAGAAGACATTAACGCCACAGAAGTTGTTCCATCAACATCATAATCACCATAAACAAGAATACTTTCATTATTTGCAATGGCTTTTTCAATACGCGCCACAGCCTTATCCATATCTTTCATTAAAAATGGATCATGTAAATCTTCTAATCTGGGTCTGAAAAAGGTTTTGGCATCCTCGTATGTTTCAATGCCTCTTTGCACCAACATAGTAGCTGTTGTCCAATCTACTTGAAGTGCTTTTTGTAAAGCTTCAACTGTTTCAGTATGAGGTTTAGGTTTTAAAGTCCAACGCATTGAGAGAATGAAAATTTATGATAAAAGTTCAACGAATTTTATTGCCCTTTATTCTTATGAAAATGTGTTTCTATTTTTAATTCTGAAAACTGACGAAACATTTCCATAACGCCACAATATTTTTCAATAGATAAATCAACGGCTCTTTGAAGCTTTTTTTCGTTTAAATCATCACCATAAAAATGAAAATGCATCGCTACTTTATCATAATATCTGGGATGTTCTTCAGTTAAATTAGCTTCAGTTTCAATTTTAAACGTATCAACTTCTAGCTTCATCTTTTTTATTAATGCCGCCACGTCTAAACCCGAACACCCTGCTAAACCTGATAACATTAAGGCTTTGGGCCGATACCCTTCGCCTTTTCCTCCGCTTTCTTCTCCTGCATCAATAAATAAGTTATGTCCTGATGGATTTGTGCTTTCAAACTTCATATTGCCTAACCACTTTGTAGTAACCTGATCTGCCATTTTTATAAATAATTTTTGTTTCTTGTGATAATATTACTTTAATAAGTCTGACACAAGTAACATCTATAAAAAACCCCAGTTATATTTGGAGTTATAAATTTGATGTTTCTTGTAGGTGTCAAAAATACTACAAAAAATAAAACTATGCCTTTAGTAACACCATTATCTGCTGATTACGATAAAGAAACCAAAGAACTTGCTGAGTTTTTTAATGAAACTTTAGGGTTTTGCCCTAACTCGGTATTAACCATGCAACGTCGCCCTGCAATAAGTAAAGCGTTTATTAATTTGAATAAAGCTGTTATGGCAAATGAAGGCAAAGTTACATCGGCGTTAAAACGAATGATTGCTTGGGTGTCTAGCAATTCTACAGGTTGTAGATATTGTCAAGCACATGCTATTCGAGCTGCAGAGCGCTATGGCGCAGAACAAGAACAGCTTGATAATATTTGGGAATACCGAACACATCCCGCTTTTAGTGAATCGGAACGTGCTGCACTTGATTTTTCTTTACTTGCCTCTCAAGTACCAAATGGCGTTGACGAAGAAATTAAAAAACGATTATATGAACATTGGAATGAAGGTGAAATTGTTGAAATGTTGGGTGTTATTTCATTATTTGGATATTTAAATAGATGGAATGATAGTATGGGAACCTCAATTGAAGGTGGTGCTGTTGAAAGTGGCGACCAATATTTGGGAAAACATGGTTGGGAGAAGGGAAAACATATTTAATTCCTGCGAAGGCAGGAATCTCATGATAATTATCTGCCTTTTTATTAGCCGCTAATACACGAATAATTTATTTGAAACCTTTCCAGAAATGGGGAGGTTTTTTTGTTGAATTCTATTTTAAAATCCGTTTTGGCTTATTTACAACTTTAGATTACTCCTAAAAGCTCTTCATTTAATTAATAATGTTTTCATTGCATTAATCAGAAGAATTTCATGTCTTAAACCATTTCAAAAGACTGATTTACTTTAGCTGAAATTAATTAAACATCATGGAAATATTTAAAAATGCGTCAATAACAATTGCTATAACTCTAAGTATATGCTTTATTTTTTTTCTTATATGGATAATTATCATGGTGTTTATTATTAAAGATATCCCTAACCCAAAAATAAAATACATGGGTGAGTTTTTTAGTAACCTTCCAATTAAAAGATTTTTTAATTTATTCTCTAATAGTACCTTAAACAAAAATGAAAAATAAATTATTCTTTGATTTTTTATCTGGATGTGGAGGATTTTTTACACCAGTTTTTATATCAAATCTTTAACGATGTTCCTTAGCTCAGGCAAAACCTCAACCTCAAACCAAGGATTCTTAGTCAACCAAAATCGATTTCTAGGCGATGGATGTGGTAACGGCAAATATTTAGGCAAGTATTCTTGAAAATTATCTACAGTCTCCGTTAAGGTTTTCTTAGCTACTTTTCCCAAATAATACTTTTGGGCATACATACCAATTAAAATAACGAGTTCCACATTTTTAAGTTCATCAAACAATGGTTTATGCCATTGTGGTGCACATTCTGGTCGTGGTGGTAAATCGCCTGTTTTTCCTTTTCCAGGATAGCAAAAACCCATGGGGATGATAGCGAATTTTGTTTCATCATAAAAATCTTCAACAGAAACATTGAGCCATTTTCGCAATTGTCTGCCGCTTGCATCGTCCCAAGGGATTCCTGAAGCATGCACTTTTGTTCCTGGTGCTTGACCAATAATTACAATTTTAGATTCTGGGTGTGCAGATACTACAGGTCGTGGTCCTAAAATCAAATGCTTTTCGCAAATAGTGCATTGCTTTATATTGTTTAGTAAATTTTTCATTCATGAGATGTTTAGACGGCGCACAACATGACGTTATTACTTTTTGCCGCCAACCACAATAACAATCTCCCCTTTTGGTGGTTTATTTGTGTAGTGTTCTAATACTTCTTTGGCTGTTCCGCGAATAGTTTCTTCAAATAATTTAGTGAGTTCTCTGGAAACAGATACTTGCCTATCTTCTCCAAAATACTCACAAAAATGCCCTAAGGTTTTTAATAATTTATGTGGGCTTTCGTAAAAAATCATGGTTCTGGTTTCTTCTGCTAATAATAACAGTCGGGTTTGCCTGCCTTTCTTTACAGGTAAAAAACCTTCAAACACAAATTTATCATTTGGTAAGCCAGAATTTACTAATGCAGGCACAAATGCTGTTGCTCCAGGCAAACAGTCTACTTCAATACCATTTTCGATACATGCACGCGACAGTAAAAACCCAGGATCTGAAATGGCTGGTGTTCCTGCATCGCTTATTAGTGCTATCGAAACACCACTTCTTAATTTTTGAATGATGTTTTCAACTGTTTTATGCTCGTTATGCATATGATGCGATTGCATGTGTGTTGAAATCTCGTAATGTTTTAGAAGTTTTCCTGAGGTTCTGGTGTCTTCTGCTAGAATTAAATCAACTTCTTTTAGAACTTCAATGGCTCTAAATGTGATGTCTTTTAAATTTCCAATAGGTGTTGGAACGATGAAGAGTTTACTCATGTGTTAGTGATTGAACGGTCTGTTTGAGCTCCCCGACGCAGGAGGAAGCGAGTAGTGATATATTTATATTCATGAGTCCAATATTATAAAATTTTAACCCACGAATAAAGCACGACCGCGCTTTTTTGGCGCGGTAACACCCAATTTTTAATTAAACTTTGCTTCTATAATTTCCATGAAGCGTTCTTCAAACTCTTCTTTATCAGCCCAATTAGTATAATCTGGTTTTACCATATTATCTATAAAATGCTTAGCATCTTCAAAGGAAACTGAGGTGTTTAGTTGAGATAAAACACGATCATAATCTTCGCTTTTACCATTAAATAAATGCTTTATAAAGGCGATTTTATCGTTAAGACCTATATTGAATCCACCAACTTTAAGCTGATCATTTAAAGATTTTTTACCATTTGAAACTCCATTTTGCGATTTAGTAATGGGTTCAAAAATTGGTGTATCTTCAAATCCAGCAGTAATATCTTCTAAATCATGTTTCTTAATTGGCGTTTTGGGTATGGCTTCTTCAAAAACGGTTTCAATTTCCTCGGCCTCATCTGGCATATACGCTACCATGTCTTTAATCTTGTTCATTAAGGGCTCCATAATATCATCATCTTCAACCTCGTCAAGATTAATATATATTTTGTCTTCAACCTCAATATTATCACTAACCTTATTATTAAAGGCACTGTCTAACATATCAAAAAATGAAGAATCGCTGCCTATTGTTGGTAGGTCGCCTTCAAAATTTTCATGTGCAAATTTTAATACAGATAGTTTCTCATAAAGGGCAGAAACTTCGGCATGCATTTTAATAACATCTTCCTTCCCCTTTAATTTAAGAATTCTATGTGCTATACTGATGAGTTCAGATTCAAGCTTCTTCTTCATTGTTTATAAATTTTAAATTATTGCACTTTAGGCTTTTGATTTTTAATAAATTTACGCCACCTTTATACAAACGCTAAATTACTTTGTTTAATGAACTCATTTAAACTTTTTTTATTGGCTAAAAATTGCCCTTTTGCATCCATTTTTTGTCTTTTTTTCCTTCCGTAGCGATGCTATGCAACTCAAAAAAGCCTTTAACTAGCTACAAAATGACAAATTTCGCTTCAATCAAAAAGTTAAAATATGCTCCATGATAAAATTACGAAATGTTTCTTGAAAATACAGTAAATCAGAAAGAACAATTTGGATGGATTGAAGTTATCTGTGGCTCCATGTTTTCTGGAAAAACCGAAGAACTCATCCGTAGGCTTAAGCGTGCTCAATTTGCAAGACAAAAAGTTGAGATTTTTAAACCTGCTATTGATGTACGCTATAATGAGGATATGGTAGTCTCACATGACGCGAATGAAATACGCTCTACACCCGTTCCTGCTGCTGCAAATATCCCAATTTTAGCGGATGGTTGTGATGTGGTGGGTATTGATGAAGCACAGTTTTTTGATGACGAAATTGTACGTGTTTGCAACGATTTGGCAAACAAAGGTGTTCGTGTTATTGTTGCTGGTTTGGATATGGATTTTAAAGGTAACCCCTTTGGCCCTATGCCTAGCTTGATGGCAACGGCAGAGTATGTAACTAAAGTACATGCTGTTTGTACTAGAACAGGGAACTTAGCCCAATATAGCTACAGAAAAAACCAAAACGATAATCTTGTTTTACTTGGAGAAGTTAATGAATACGAGCCCTTAAGTAGAGCAGCATATTATAAAGCAATGCTTCGTGATAAGGTGCGAAACATGAAGGTTAACGAAGCCGAAGAAGTAAATACTAAACACAAAGATTCCAATGCCTAAAGCACAAGAAACTGTGCTTGAAATTGATTTAAAAGCACTTAAACATAACTTTGAGTATCTTAAATCTAAGCTGCAACCCAGTACTAAATTTTTGGCTGTTGTAAAAGCTTTTGCCTATGGTAGCGATGCTATTGAAATTGCTAATTATTTACAAAGTTTAAATGCAGACTATTTTGCGGTAGCTTATATTAATGAAGGTATTGCACTTCGAAACGCTGGCATCTCTCAACCTATTTTGGTGCTGCATCCACAACCTATAAATTTTAAAGCACTTATAGATAATTGTTTAGAGCCAAGTCTTTATAGTTCTAAAATTTTAAAGGAGTTTATTACTATCGCTTCCGCGGAAAAACAAACCAACTATCCCATTCATATTAAATTTAACACGGGGTTAAATCGATTAGGTTTTTCTAAAAATGAAGTTGATTCTATAATCTCTAAATTAAAAGCAAGTAAAGCTATAAAAGTAAAATCTATTTTTTCGCATTTAGCTGCCAGTGAAGATTTAAATGAGAAGGCATTTACTTTAAACCAGATTAAAACTTTTAAAAATATTGCTAAAGATTTCACGAAACAAATTGGTTTCAAACCGATGCTTCATATAAGTAATACATCAGGTGTTATAAATTATCCTGAGGCTCATTTTGATATGGTTAGATGTGGTATTGGTTTATATGGTTTTGGTATCCCGATAACTATCGGGACTGAAAAAGAGGACCAATATTTAAAACCTATTGCAACATTAAAAACTGTTATTTCTCAAATTCATACTATTGAACAAGGTCACTCTGTAGGCTATAATCGCGCTTTTAAAAGTGATGTGTTATTAAAAACAGCGACGCTTCCTATTGGTCATGCCGATGGTATTGGAAGACAATACGGTAATGGCAAAGGTTTTGTAACTATAAGTGGGCAAAAAGCACCAATTATTGGAAATGTTTGTATGGATATGATTATGGTTGATATTACCAAGATTGATTGTAATGAAGGTGATGAAGTCATCGTTTTTGGAAAAAACCATACGGCAAATACATTTTCTGCTACTGTAAATACAATATCTTACGAAATTATTACTGCTATATCTCAAAGAGTAAAGCGGCTGATTCTACATTAATCAATTAGATTATTTAACATATAGTGACTTTTTTATGTAAATTGTGTCGTAATAATACTAACTAAAAATTTATAATTATGTTAAAAGAGTTTAAAGAATTCGCAATGAAGGGCAACCTAATAGACATTGCTGTTGGTTTTGTAATGGGAGCTGCCTTTAAAGAAGTCGTTACGGCATTTACAGGAGGTATTGTTTCTCCATTAATTGGATTGATATTCGATGCAGATTTCAAAGATCTTAAATACGTTATCAAAGAAGGTGTAGTAAACGCTAGTGGTGTTGTAGAAGGCGATGTTTCAGTACTTTGGGGGGCATTTTTAACTAATGTTATCGACTTCATTATCGTTGCTTTTGTAATGTTCTTAATTGTAAAAGGGGTAAACAATATGAAGAAGAAAGAAGAGCCTGCTCCAGAAGCACCAGCAGGACCATCACAAGAAGACTTACTTGGTGAGATTAGAGATTTGTTAAAAAAATAACAAATTGTTAATTAAATAACTACGTGTTATTTGTTGTTAAAAAGCCTTCATTTTTATTAAATGAGGGCTTTTTTTAGATTTTAAAATGGAATTAATACTTAGTTTTGTCCACAGAAATTTATTAAATATTAAATGATATGAAAGTAGCAGTTGTTGGTGCCACTGGTATGGTTGGAGAAGTGATGCTAAAAGTTCTTGCTGAACGTAATTTTCCTGTAACAGAATTAATCCCTGTTGCTTCTGAACGTTCAGTCGGAAAAATAGTAGCCTACAAAGGAATTGATTATAAAGTCGTTGGTTTAGAAACAGCTGTTTCTATGAAACCAGATATTGCATTATTTTCTGCAGGAGGAGACACCTCTTTAGAATGGGCTCCTAAATTTGCAGAGGTAGGGACTACAGTGGTTGATAATTCTTCAGCTTGGAGAATGGATCCTACCAAAAAATTAGTTGTTCCTGAAATAAATGCTAGTGAACTAACTAAAGACGATAAAATTATAGCTAATCCTAATTGCTCTACCATTCAATTGGTAATGGCTTTAAATCCGCTTCATAAAAAATATAAAATGAAGCGTGTTGTGGTTTCAACATACCAATCTGTTTCTGGAACTGGTGTTAAAGCAGTACAACAACTAGAAAATGAAATTGCCGGTATTGAAGGGGAAATGGCTTACCCTTATCCAATCGGAAGAAATGCATTACCTCATTGTGATGTTTTTGAAGACAATGGATATACCAAAGAGGAAATGAAATTAGCCAGAGAACCTCAAAAAATAATGAATGACCGAACGTTTTCTATATCGGCAACTGCGGTTAGAATCCCTACTGCTGGTGGGCATTCAGAATCTGTAAACGTGGAGTTTGAAAATGATTTTGATTTAGCTGATGTTCGTAAATTATTACATGAAACTCCTGGGGTTGTGGTCCAAGACAATACAGATACAAACACCTACCCAATGCCTATTTATGCACATGACAAAGATGAGGTATTTGTGGGTCGTATTCGAAGAGATGAAACACAACCAAATACTTTAAATATGTGGATTGTTGCTGATAACCTTCGTAAAGGTGCCGCTACTAACACAATTCAAATCGCTGAATATTTAATCGAAAATAAATTAGTGTAGGTTTAATATTATATTACAAAACTCCTGTATTTATTATGCAGGAGTTTTTTGTTTACTTTTGACAAATTCATAATTCATAAAAAATGAATAATCACACTTCTAAGCGTCGCAATATTAATGGCTTGTAAAGAAGAATAAAAAGAAAACAACCAATATTACTGTGAATTACCCAGAAACTAAAACTGTAGATACGGTAGATACTTATTTTGATATAGCAGTTAAAGACCCTTATCGTTGGCTAGAAGACGATAGAAGTGCAGACACTGAGGCTTGGGTTGAAGCTCAAAACAATGCTACTTTTGGGTATTTAGAGAACATCCCATATCGTGAAGAGCTTAAAAAACGATTATCAAAATTATGGAACTATGAAAAAGTAGGTGCCCCTTTTAAAGAAGGTGATTATACCTATTTCTATAAAAATGACGGACTTCAAAACCAATATGTAATCTATCGATATAAGACAGAAGAAGATCCAAATACTGCAACTGTTTTTTTAGACCCAAATACTTTTAAGGAAGATGGCACTATTTCTCTTGGAGCTTTAAGTTTTTCTGAAAATGGTAAAATATTAGCCTATTCCATTTCTGAAGCTGGAAGCGATTGGAGAAAAGTCTTGATTATGAATACCGAAAGCAAAGTAATTATTGAAGACACACTAATAGATATCAAATTTAGTGGCATGTCTTGGTATAAAAATGAAGGCTTCTATTATTCAAGTTATGATAAGCCTAAAGGTAGCGAACTGTCCGCCAAAACAGATCAACACAAAGTCTACTATCATAAATTAGGGACATCTCAACAAGATGATCAAGTAATTTATGGTGGAACACCTAATGAAAAGCATCGTTATATTTATGGAACGGTAACAGAAGACAATCGTTACTTACTAATTTCACCTAGAGTTTCCACTTCAGGAAATAAGCTATTCATTAAAGATCTCACAAAACCAAACAGTAAATTAATTGCTATTTTGGATAGTTCAGATAGTGATACTTATGTTATCAATAATGTTGCTAGTAAACTATTCTTAGTAACTAATTTGAATGCCCCAAACAAAAAAATGGTTACGGTTGATGCCTCATATCCAACTCCAGAAAATTGGGTAGATTTTATTCCTGAAACCAAAAATGTATTAATTCCTTCAAAAGGTGGTGGTTATTTCTTCGCAGAATATATGGTGGATGCAATCTCTAAAGTTTTACAGTATGATATCACTGGTAAACTAATTAGACAGATAAAATTACCAGGAGTCGGAAGTGCAAGTGGATTTAGCACTAAAAAAGAAGAAACAGAGCTATACTATTCTTTTACAAACTATAAAACTCCAGGTAATATTTATAAGTATGATATTAAACATGGTACTTCTGAATTATATCGTAAATCTAACATAGAGTTCAATCCAGAAGCATACAAAAGCAATCAAGTGTTTTATACTTCTAAAGACGGAACAAAAGTTCCAATGATTATTACGCATAAAAAAGGCTTAGAACTACATGGTAAAAATCCAACAATTCTTTACGGTTATGGTGGATTCAATATTAGTTTAACCCCTGTTTTTAGCATTAGTAATGCTATTTGGATGGAGCAAGGAGGTGTTTTAGCAGTACCTAACTTACGTGGCGGTGGCGAATACGGTGAAGCATGGCACAAAGCAGGAACTAAATTCCAAAAGCAAAATGTATTTGATGATTTTATCGCTGCTGCGGAATATTTATTTGATAACAATTATACCTCATCAGAATATTTAGCCTTAAGAGGTGGTTCTAACGGTGGTTTACTAGTTGGTGCGACAATGACTCAACGTCCTGATTTAGCAAAAGTAGCATTACCAGCAGTTGGTGTTTTAGATATGTTACGTTACCACACCTTTACATCTGGGGCAGGTTGGGCTTATGATTATGGAACCGCTGAAGACAATAAAGACATGTTTGAATACCTAAAAGGGTATTCGCCAGTTCATAATGTTAAAGAAGGTATTGAATACCCTGCAACATTAATTACAACGGGGGACCATGACGACAGAGTTGTACCTGCGCACAGTTTTAAATTTGCGGCCGAATTACAAAGCAAACAAGCAGGTAAAAATCCAACTTTAATACGTGTTGAAACCGATGGTGGTCATGGAGCAGGAACACCTGTAAGTAAAATTATTGAGCAATATGTAGATGTTTATTGCTTTACGCTTTTCAATATGGGGTTTGACGTATTGCCTTCAAAAACCAATGAAAAAATAAAAAGATAAAATCATTATCCATATACTTAAAACACGCTTCTACTTTAGAAGCGTGTTTTTTTATACTATTTTTGCCACGCTATGCTCAATGTAAAAAAACTTTCTTTTTCTTATGATAAAACGCCTGTTTTAAAGAATATTTCTTTTAAAGCAAAACCCGGTGAAAATATTGCCATTATTGGAGAAAGTGGTACAGGTAAAAGCACCTTATTAAAAATATTACATGGTGAATATGATTTAAATCAAGGGCAAATTTTTTGGAAAGAAGAAGAAATCTTGGGGCCAAAATACAACTTGGTTGTTGGCCATGATTTAATGAAGTACGTCGCACAAGAATTTGACTTGATGCCCTTTATAACTGTTGAAGAAAATATAGGAAAGTTTCTTTCAAATTTTTATCCAGAAGAAAAGCAACAGCGCACTGCAGAATTACTTGAAGTTATTGAGCTTACTAAGTTTGCGAAAATTAAAGTTAAAACCTTAAGTGGTGGTCAAAAACAACGTGTTGCATTAGCTCGGGCTCTAGCTAAACAACCTGAAATTATTTTGCTAGATGAACCTTTTAGCCATATTGATAATTTTAAAAAACAAAGTCTTCGCAGAAGTGTTTTTAAATATCTAAAAGATAAAAATATTACCTGTATAGTAGCTACTCACGACAAAGAAGATGTACTCGGTTTCGCAGACCGTATGATTGTTCTAAACCATAATAAAATTGTTGTAAACAATATACCAGAAGCGCTTTATCAAAACCCGAAAACGCCTTTAATTGCATCTTTTTTTGGTGAATTTAATGTTATAAGTAACGAAATAGTTTATGCACATCAATTAAAAATAGTAGAAAATTCAGAATTAAAAGCTATCGCCAAACATTCCTATTTTAAAGGTCATTATTATTTAATTGAAGCTAATTTAAATGGAGGAATTGCGCTTTTTGAGCATTTTGAAGCTATTAAAAAAGGTCTTGAAATTTGTTTGAAAATTGAAAAATAGATTTTGATTGTTGATTCATGAATCTTGATTGCTAGCGCTCGTTTGTAACGAGTGCCGTTAACCAATCAACCTTATCTTATCAATCTTTAAAACAGTATCATCGTCTTGAAAATATCTAACCAATAGACCGTAGAGAACGACATAAAATAAAACCCCAATTTATTTTGAATTTTATACTTCCTACTCATACATCTAAAATACAAAAAACCTATCCTAAAATATTAGAATAGTTTTTTGTTGTTCTTACTCAATACGGCACGCGTTACAAACGAGCGCTAGCAGGTTTGGTAGCCAGAAAAACCCACTAAAACGGCGAGAATAATAATGATTGCTAATCTGAATTTTATGATTGTTGTTATTATGTTTTTTAATTTTTCCATTACATATTCTGTAATTAGATTTTTAAGATGAAACCCATTTAGTGTTTACACAAGATTTATACTTTCGCGGAAATAATACATAACTATTTAAACAAACCCATAAGCGCCAAAATTTCCATGATGGCTTAAGGAAATTCTGATATTTAGCTTTTTAGCATTGTAATACATTGAAGGAATTCCAAATTCTGATTTTGAAATCTTTAATTTTGATTTTAATATGTTAAGTTGATCTGAAACTGCCGCAATTAAAGCCTCCTTTGTGATTTTACTCTGACTATTGAAGTCGCTAAATGTTAATTTTAAATATTTTGAAGTTATTTTATTTTCTATTAATGAAGCTTCAGAGAGAATATACTGCGTTGTTATTTTTGTGTTGATGAAACATTGAAAGTCTTTATACTTCACCTTTAACTTGACGCCAATAATTTCACATTGAAATTGTTTAGGGTTGTAAAACCGCTCAGGGTGTGTTTGTGTATATAATTTATACGCAGCCTCTTTCATGCTCCACAATCGCCAAACCATTATAAACGGATTTTTAGAAGCATGAATTAATTGTTGCTCGTTTAATGTGAAAAGCTTCTCTAAAAAACGAGGTCTTTCCCAATTAGACGTTCTTTTAGCCTCAGCAATATCAATAATATCTATGCCAATCATTAATTGGCTAACTTTTCATTAACGATTTCCATTGCCGCTTTAACATCTAACATTTTTTCCATGTCTTCATTTTCTAATCGAATATCAAATTCATCTTCAATATCAAGTATAATATCTACTAAATTTGCAGAGTTTATCTTTAAATCCTTCACAAAATCAGTGTCTTTAGAAAGATTCTCAAAGTCTTCATTATCTTGAACATAAGGTGAAACAATTGCTTTTAATTTGCTAATTAGTTCCTCGTTTTCCATAGTTATTTTTACTTGTAAAGTTAATCTAAACGTACTATATATAATTATCAGTTATCAAACTTTTTAAATATAACACAGGCATTAACATCACCAAAACCAAAGCTAGCTTTAGCTATAATATTAAATTTTAAGTCTATTTTTTGATTAGGGATTTTTTCTGAAGCCACTATTTCACTAATCGAGGCATGTAAATCTTCACAATTAATATTTGGTGCAATAAATTGCTCTTTTAATTGGATCACGCTCGCCACACACTCAATTGCGCCTGATGCTGCTAAGCAATGGCCAATCATAGATTTGGTTGAATTAATATAAGGAAAATTGTTTCCTTCCCTGCTTAAGGCTTTGCTCCAATTATGAATTTCTAATGCATCTTTAGTAGTTGCGGTCAGATGACCGTTAATGACTTCTATGTCATTAGGATGAATATTAGAATTTTTAATAGCATTCTTAATACAGCGTTGCACAGCTTCAGCATTTGGCGCGGTAAGTGTGCCTCCTTGTCGTTGCCCACCAGAATTAACTTCACCTCCTAAAACCTCAGCATGAATAGTTGCTCCTCGCTCTAAAGCACTGTCTAAAGATTCTAACAAAAAAGCACCAGCACCACTACCGGGAACAAACCCAGATGCTGAGGCACTTAATGGTCTCGATGCTGTTTCAGGACTATCGTTGTGTTTATAGGTCATCACGCGCATGGCATCAAAACCGCCCCAAATGTAGGGACCATGATCACTGCAACTGCCTACCAACATGCGTTTCGCTTTTCCGTTTTGTATACGATCAAAGCCCATAAGTAATGCCTCGGTTCCTGTGGCACAGGCCGATGAATTTGTTGTAACCTGATTTCCTAAACCAAGCATACCATTAAGATATGCGCTTACGCCACTTGCCATAGTTTGTAAAACAACGGTGCTACCCAAACGCCTTACATCTCCTTTATCTAAATTATAAATAGCCTCGCGAAACTTCTCTACACCGGAGGTTCCTGTACCAAAAATAAGACCCGTATCGTAATCTAGTGGACTTTCACTATCTACATTAAAGCCAGCATCTTGCCATGCATCAATACCTGCAATGCAACCATATAAAATTCCAGAGCTGTTAAAGCCTCTAAGTTGTAAATCTGTAAAATATTTAGATTTTAATACTTCAGAAATTTGAGGAATACCTCCTATTTGGCAAGAAAAATTTAAGCCCTTTAATTGCTGATGAAATGTAATTCCTGATGTACCATTTTTTAGTGCTTTTGTAAAATCAGTTACTCCAACACCATTTGGTGCTACAACTCCTAACCCTGTTATAACGACGCGCTGTTTCATATTTTTAACATTCCAGAAATTTTTCCTCGTGCTACCAATTCATCTTTAGCATTAAATAGTTCCACCTTACATCTCAATTTATTAAACCTGAATACTTCCTTTTCAGAAACTACAGTTACCTTTTCGTTTGGTAAGACAGGGAGATAAAAATCCATTTGATGCGAGGTCAGCGCTATTTGAGGTTTTGTTGTTTCAATGAATTCATTTCTGAGCAAATAAATACCAAGACAAACCAGACCAATTTGTGCCATACATTCGGTTAAAATGACTCCCGGCGTTATAGGGTTGTTTTTAAAATGCCCTTTGTAAAAGACTTCATCGGCTTTAAACGTATAATACCCTGTTACGCCATCTTCTGAGATAGAATTAATGCCATCAACAAACAAAAAAGGATCTTGATAGGGTAAAAGTTTTATGATTTGTTCTGATTTCATTTCTAAATTTCAAGTTCTGTAGACCTCTGGTTATAATTTTACTATGAAAGATGCTCTCCGCCATCCACAGGAATTATGGTTCCTGTAATCCAAGACGCTTCATCTTTACTTAATAAATAAACAACATTTGCTACATCTTCTGGTAATGTTAGGCGCTTATTTGGATTTCTTTTTAAGGTATGTACTATTATCTTATCACTGCTGGGTATCATTCTTAAAGAAGCCGTATTTGTAACACCAGCTTGTATACAATTGGCTTTAATTCCGTAGGTTGCAAATTCTAGTGCGATATTTCTGGTGATAGCCTCTAAGGTTACCTTTGCAGCAGAAACAGCGGCATAATTCTCCCAAGCTTTGGTGTTGCCTTCGCTAGTAAAGCTTATAATTCTTGCGTCTTTAGCAAACATTTTGTTGGTATATAAGGCTTTAGTCCAATCGTATAAACTAATTGCCATAGCGTTAATGGTTAATGCAAAATCATCGTTTTTTAATACGGGTTTATCTTCAGAAATCATGGGCTTAAGGTTGCCTTTAGCCACACTGTGTACAAGAGTTCTTATTTTTCCTTTTTCACCGAGCAAAGATTTTAACGCTTCAATTATAACATCTCGTTTTTCAGTATTAAAAGCATCTGTGTTAAACGATTTAAACTGAATACCTTCATCTTTTATAGTATTAAATTCAGATTGAATAGCATCATCCTGCATTCTTGAGTTCCGATGAATGATACAAATGTTCATACCGTGTTTTGCTAATTTTTTTGCAGTTGCCAATCCCAAGCCGGAACTGCCTCCTAAAATTAATGCCCAATAATTA